>JAFTEW010000062.1 GCA_017453485.1 Alphaproteobacteria bacterium
ATGGTAGAGATGTTGGGGACTCTGGCCATCATGGGGGTATTAACCATCGGGGGAATAGCGGGGTATCGCTATGCCATCAATAAATCCAATGCCAATACAATACTGGGGGCAGTGTCGCAAATGGCGGTGACGGCCAGCACGGAACTGACGACCCAAGGGAGCCTGACCCTACCGGAATGGAAAGACGCGAATGGGAACCTGTCCATCAGCGGTGCCTTTGGGGTTACAACAGCCCAGAACAATGACGGAACCTTTTCCATTATCGTATCAAATATGAATGACGAAGTTTGTGAACGGATTAAGGGGATGGATTGGAAAGTCCCGGAGGACGTTGCCATCAACGGTGAAAGCGATTCCTGTGACCAGGGCGAAGCCAACGCCATCGCCTTTGTGTTCAGTAATACGTTAAACGCGATAGAGCATCGTCGGGAAGATGGAAAGTGTGCAAAAGGTTATACCGGTAATAATTGTACGGATAAGATTGAATGTGAAAATGGAGGGAAATGGACCACTGAGGGGTGTGAATGCCCTGAGGGATGGTATGGCCCAGCCTGTGATTCGAATTGTAACGGGTTAAAAAATAGCAGTGGAACATGTATGGCTTGTTCAACCGGCGGTGGAATCCAAACAACTGGTGCAGAATGCAGCAAATGTGATAATACAGATTATCCTCGAGAAATGATTGGAAATAACTGCGTTCGACAACAATGTGATACAAATCAATTTCGATCATCTACTGGATGGTGTTATGCATGTTATGATAGGGGCTCGATAACCACAACAGAGAAAGAATGTGCAAAATGTTCTACTCAGCGATGGTATGACAGTTCAAATGGTTTTTGTAGACAATGCGATTCTATGATAGGAGGACTTCCACAAGAAGCCTGCAAAACTTGCACTCAAGGCTATTATTTTACCGGAGCAGACGGTTTATGTTATGGGTGTTCTGTCAATCATGGTGTCGCTGTGGATAGTAAAGAATCTTGTGCCGATTGTACAGGAAACAGTAGGCGTTTCATGGCTTCAGACGGATTATGTCATTGGTGTTATGAATCCGGTGGTATTTCTGTTGATAGCTTGGCAGAAACAAATACTTCCTGCGGAGAAAAATATTATCGTTTTTTAGGGGCTGACGGTAAAGCGTATAAATGCGAATTTCTCACACCTCCAACAGCAGTAAATACAGATTGCGCCAGTTCGTGTACTTATAGTTATCAAAGACGTTTTACCGGTTCGGATAATATGTGCTATTACTGCACTTATCCGGAACCAGTCCCCGTCAAAAATCAAACATCATGCGTAAATTCATGTGCAGTTTATGGGAGTAATCAACGTCGCTTTATGGGGATTGACGGTAATTGTTATATTTGCTCATATAAAGGAGATGTCGCAGTTAAAGATAAAGCAGCCTGTACAACCTGTAATTCTGGATTTACATCACGTGTCTATGATGCCACAACCGGTTTATGTAAAAAGAAGTAGATTTAATAATCATATATAAAAATCCCCGGATTACACCGGGGATTATTTTTAATACTGTTTTTGAACCATACATAACAATACCCCCGGTCGAAAAACGGCAGGGGGTATTATCAAAACCCGATTATTTCAATAACATTTTGAAATCAACCACAACGGCGCGGTCTTTCGTCACCAACACGGGGTTGCCGTCAATGGATTTGATTTCGGGAATTTCCAAAACCAACTTTTGAACTTTGGCAAGTGTATCGGCCAAAGGTCCGACGGCTTTGGGTTCTTCACCACGCACACCGTTCAAGATGACGCCGACTTTTGTTTCCTTAATCATCGCATCAAAGTCATTGGCGGGCAAAATGCGCATCGTTGTATCACGCATGACTTCGGTGTAAATACCACCTGTGCCGAACACCATCACGCGTCCGAAGTTCTTGTCAGAGTTTACACCGATAATGGTTTCGGTGGCTTTGGTAATCATTTCCTGAATCAAGACGCTGGCGCCTTTCAATTGGAACTTGGCAATGGTTGCTGTCAACGCATCAAAGGCTTCATTGAACTTGGCTTCCGAGTCAATGTTCAAATAAATCCCTTTCATTTCTGTCTTATGCAGAGCATCCGGTGCGGAGAGTTTCAACACAACCGGGAAGATATTTTTGGCAAAAGCCAAACCTGCTGCTTTGTCCGTAAAGTTTCCGCATTTCGGATAATCAATCCCGTAATGATCCATAATCATGTTCATTGTGGATTGTGGCAGTGAAGCCAAACCTTGTGCTACGGCATCGGCCACAGCAGCTTTAATTTCAGCCGGAACAGTGCCGATTTCGGCTTTAACATCCGGTAAGCCCTTGAACGCCATTTGGGCTTTCATCAGGCCCAGTAAGCGCACACAATCCGTCGGGTAATCATAGGTCAAAATTTTGGCTTGCTTCAATAATTCAACACCTTCGCGGACACGGCTGCCCCCGATGAAGGAACAGAAAATATTCACATTCTTAAATTGCGGAGCTAATTTGATAATGGCTTCGGCTGTTTCTTTGGGTTCTGTGGACATTTGCGGTGTCAATAAAACGATAATGTTTTTGTATTCACCGGATTCACACAGCACGCGCAAAGCATTTTCATAACGATCTGCCTTGGCATCACCCACCACGTCAATCGGATTCCCGACAGAGGCTTCCGGTGTTAACACGGCGCGGAGCTTTTCAATTGTGGCTTCACTGGGGCGCGCCAAATCCAATTTGGCTTCTTCGCACAGGTCCGAGGCCAACACACCCACACCGCCGGCGTTTGTCATAATAGCGACAGAACCGCCATATTCCGTGTGGTTCACATGTTGCAGCAATTCCAAAGCCCCGAACAATTCACGGGTTGTGTAAACCTGAATGGCACCGGATCGTTGTAAAGCAATTTCCAAAACGCGATAGTTGGGCGCCAAAGATCCCGTGTGGGACAAACTGGCGGCTTGGGCCTTGGATGATTTTCCGGGTTCCATAATCACGCAAGGTTTTGTCTTGCTGACTTCCTTTAAAACACGCAAGAATTCTTGCCCTTTTTTCAGGCCCTCCAAATAAAACACAAAAGCCTTAGTGTTCGGGTCATGTTGAATGGCTTCCAACAAAGAGGCCTCGTTCAAATCGGCCTTGTTCCCAATGGAAATAAAGTGAGAAAAGCCAATCCCTTTTTCCTCGGCCCAATCCAAAATGGCGCTGCAATAGGCACCGGATTGCGACACAAACGCCACATTACCTTTGAGCGGAAAGCAAGGCGCAAAGGAAGCGTTCAATTTATCAAAGGTGGAAATGTGCCCCAAGCAGTTCGGGCCTAACAAGTTAATACCGGCATTCAAACATTTTTTGGCAATCGCCATTTCCAAATCTTTATGGCCGGCTTCACCAAATCCTGCGGTAATAATACTGATGTTTTTGGCACCATTTGCGATGGCATCATCCACGGCTGCTTCACAGAAACGTGCAGGCACCAACAACACAACCAAATCAACGGGTTCCGGAATATCGCGGGTAGAGGCAAAGCATTTTTTGCCTTTCAATTCTTGACCGGCCAATTTTGGATTCACACCATACAGGTTTCCTTCAAATCCGGCATCAATCAAATTTTTGAAAACGACGGCACCCAATTTGGATTCGTCGGCCGAAACCCCGACAACCGCCACAGATTTTGGATTAAAAAAAGTATTTAAACTCATCATTTTTTCCTTTCATTGTTAAAATTAGATGGCGGGCATTATAGAAAAATATACACCAATTGTCAAGATGAAAACCGATAAATTTCGGCTCTTGTCGTTTTTTGTTTGACGATTACCCTAAGTGTGGTATAATAGAAGTATGGGAACTGTTTATTAAGGAGGTTTGTCATGACGGAAAAAAACAAGTTGGAAAACAGGGAAGAACTTGTAAAAAACAAGACGAAACAGGCCGATAAAAAGGAAACGGAAAAAGAAACAAAATCTTTGTCTGATGAAGAAAAAAAAGTGGCTAAAAAGGCATCCGAGAAAAAAATCAGCAAAGACGATGCCAAAAAAGAAGTCGCCCGTGAAGAAGTCAAATCTCAAACCGGATACAGCGCCGAATCTTTGGCCGAAGTCGGACGAACTGTCTTAAAAACGCAGGACTCCTTTTCAAAACCGGATTCGGCACAAACGGCTGATAATATGAAAAAAGTGAAAGGGAATGCCGTTGAAGGGATGTTGGAAAAAATGGTGGATCCTAAGGTTGCCAAAAAAATCGTTCAGGCCGGATTGGGATCGGAATTTGCCTCAACCGGTGAAAGCGGATTGGAACAGGGAGCCAGGACGGTTTTGGAAAAACAACGGGAATTTGGCGGATCGGAGGGACTGTCCGGGTTGTTGGCCAAGATGGTTTTATTCGGAAAGGGAATGTCACTGGAAGAAATCAGGAAATTAACACCCGATAAATTAAAAGAGCATTCCGAAAAAATCAACCAGAACCCTTCCAATTCGGTTGCGGCAAAAACAAATTCGGAACCGCCAAAACAGCGGGATAAACAAGTTGATCCGTCGGTGCGTAAGGCTTGGGCCGATAAGCGGGGAATGGGCGCTTAGATAAGGGAGCGACCGCTATGTTGGAAAAGTTTCTTTCGAAAATTTCAACACCAATTCGGGAGGAAACACTCCCTGGTGGACGGGGTATTTGGAATCGGGACGTTTTTCCGGAAATCACCCTTTTTCTGAATGACCAAATTCCGATAAAAGTTTCCGGTATTGCTTATGACCTGGTTGAAAATGATAACCTGGCCCCGGTGATAGAACGACAAATTGCCCGGGATCGACAGATTTCATCATTCAGATTTGACGATAAAACCCGAAATGCCTTGAAACGGTTTGCCCGCGAGTATCGTCAAATTCGGGAAAACGGGATGGACGGCCTTTTTCGGGCGGCGCTGAAAGACGGGGTTGCCTTTAATTTTTATGCCAAGGGTATCGGTAGTTCCGTCGGTGATAACCCGGTGGCCAGTTGGATTCACCATCGGAATGAAATTGCCTTTCGGATTATGAATTATCAACCGGGCTATAATATAGGTAAAGAGCATAATACCCTGGCTCATGAATTGGGGCATTATATCATGGATGATCGAAACAATCACTTTACCCATGAATTTTGGGATTTAGTTTCATCCTCCGATTTTGGCCAATTTTGGATGCAATTTATTCAGGCCCAGGGTTTCTTTTATGATCAAAAACATTGGGGTAAAGTTTTTCAGGATATGGAAAAGCAGACAAAGAAAAAACCGTTCGGATTATCGCCTGATGCCCAATATATCGCCAAACAGGTTGAACGTGTCCGCGACAGATACAGTCCGCTCTTTCACGGTGCCGAATTGTTTTGTCGGGTTTTGGGACATGCGGCAACCTATCGAACCGGGGTTGACAGCATGGCGGATAACCACCCCCACAAGGCGGCTATTCGGGTTTTAACGGCTTTGGCCGAGGCCTATGCCAACGGCAACCCCGATTTATATCAAAAAGAAATTGATATTGTTTCGGCTTATCGGATTCCGGCAGATGCCTATCAGAAAGGAATGGCTTTTCAATCTTTTCGGGGACAATGTGTTGAAAAATTAAATCAACCGGATGTTCAAAAATCCGTTTTCGAACAGGGAAAACTCTATACGCATCTAAGGTTGTTGTATTTTCCGCTTCA
>JAFTEW010000010.1 GCA_017453485.1 Alphaproteobacteria bacterium
AAACTATGAAAAAAATAATAATGATTTCAATCTGTTTATTATTAGCTTCTTGTAGTGGAGTGAAAAAGCCGCCATTGTCCCCAACTCAGGTTGTAGATGGCAAGTCAATTATTGTTCCACCGGAGTTTGATCTTGTCCCCGAGGAAATTCAAGAAGCAAAAGAGGCTAAATAAAAAATGAAAAAAATATATACCGAATTACAAAATCATGCTGATGAAATCAAGCAATCTCATTTGCGGGATTTATTTACCGAAGATCCAAATCGTTTTAATCGATTTCATGTGGATTGGCAGGAATTTCTTTTTGATTATTCCAAAAATAATATCACAGATAAAACAATGGCATTGTTGATCCGCTTGGCAAAAGAATCCGGATTGAAGCAAGTTATCCACGATATGTTTACCGGTAAAAGAATCAATACAACGGAAAATCGGCCGGTCCTTCATATTGCTTTACGGAACCGGGACAACCATCCGATTTTGGTTGATGGAAAAGATGTGATGCCGGAAATTAACACAGTATTGGAAAAAATGCACACTTTTTCCGATTCTGTGCGTAATGGTAAATGGCTGGGGGCAACCGGTCAGCGTATAACGGATGTGGTTAATATCGGTATCGGCGGTTCTGATTTAGGGCCGGCTATGGCTGTTGAAGCCTTAAAACACTACAAAACAGATGCTTTGAACTTTCATTTTGTGTCTAATATCGACGGCACAGATATGATTGAAAATTTAAAGACATGTCATCCCGAAACAACCCTATTTATCATTTCATCCAAAACTTTCACAACTTTGGAAACTCTGACAAATGCGACAACCGCCAGAAAGTGGCTTGTTGACTCTTTGGGTGAAAACGCCGTATCAAAGCATTTTGTTGCCGTATCAACAAACAAGATGGCCGTATCCGAATTTGGAATCAATCCGGATAATATGTTTGTTTTTTGGGATTTTGTCGGTGGCCGTTATTCCATGTGGTCAGCCATTGGCTTATCCATCATGTTGGCTATCGGTTATGATCAATTTATTGAATTGTTGACCGGTGCTTACGAAATGGACAGGCACTTTCAAACCGCCCCATTTGATAAAAATATGCCGGTCATTATGGGACTGTTGTCCGTATGGTATAGCACTTATTTAAAAGCAGAGGGCTATGCTGTTTTGCCCTATGATCAGTATTTAAAACGATTGCCGGCTTATCTGCAACAACTGGATATGGAAAGCAACGGGAAAAGTGTTAAAAAAGATGGAACATCAGTTAATTATTCAACCGGTGCCATTTTGTTCGGAGAGCCCGGCACAAACGGCCAGCATTCGTTTTATCAATTGATTCATCAGGGAACGCATTTAATTCCGGCAGATTTTATCGCCCCTATTCATTCTTTGAATGAAGTCGGGGATCATCACACATTATTATTAGCTAATTTTGTGGCCCAAACAGAAGCCCTGATGGCCGGAAAAACATCGGAAGAACTACGTGCAGAAGGCGTTTCAGAAAATTTAATCCCGTTCAAAACATTTTCCGGTAATCGTCCCAGCACAAGCATCTTAATTGATAGAATCACCCCGAAAACACTGGGAAGCCTAATAGCCTTATATGAGCACAAGGTTTTTGTATCCGGTATCATTTGGGGAATTGACAGTTTCGACCAATGGGGTGTTGAACTCGGCAAACAATTAGCAAAAAAAGTTATACCGGAATTATCCGATAAAAATAAAGAACTTAGACATGATAGTTCAACAAATGCTATCATTCAAAAAATACGAAACAATCAATAAGTTTATATTGAAAGGAAAAGGCCATGATCGATTTTAAAAACATAACCGTTATCGGATGCGGTCGCTGGGGTGGTTTTTTAGGATACTATGTCGCTAAATATAAAAAAGCCGATACATTGATGTATGGTTTGGAAATTGACCCGGCCTATCAATCTCTAATCAAAACGGGGAATAACGGATATGTGACAATGCCGGATAATGTATCCTATACAACAGACATTGAAAAAGCACTGAAAAATCAATTTATTATCATATCAATCGGATGTCAGGCTTTTCGAGGCTTATGCAAACAGCTTAATCAATATAATTTAACAGGTAAGCGATTTTTGCTGGCAATGAAAGGATTGGAAGAAACAACCGGAAAACGACTTACACAAGTTTTTCATGAAGAAATCACCCAACCGGATACATCTGTTGCCGTCTTGTTGGGGCCCGGTCATGTTCAGGATTACTTGGCCGAAATTCCGAGTTGTGTTGTCATTGATTCGGAAAATCAACAGGTTAAAGAAGAAATTGCCGATTTTATGAATAGTTCTCTTATTCGGGTTTATTACGGAAATGATTTGATCGGAAACGAGATCGGCGGAGCATTAAAAAATGTTATCGGACTGGCCGCCGGTATTTTAGACGGCTTAAATTGGGCAGGACTTAAAGGAGCTCTGATGGCACGTGCCCCCGTGGAGGTTGGCCGCCTGATTGCCCATTTTGGCGGAAATCCAATGTCTGCTTATGGCCTTGCACATTTAGGAGATTATGAGGCAACCCTGTTTTCACCACACAGCCACAATCGCGCCTATGGTGAAAGTTTAGTCAAAGGACCTGTCTTTGCGAAATTGGCAGAGGGAGTTCCTACATTAAAGGCTGTTCATAATTTAAACGGCGTTATTGAAATGCCGATTTGTAATGTATTATATCAGGTCGTTTATAACCATCAAGATCCGAAAGAACAAATTGAACAACTGTTTCATCGACCGAATCGCAGCGAATTTTAGCAAGTTATTTTCCCTGCCCGCCTCTACTGAACCTGGACAGTATCGACGGTTTTAATGTTTGGGGAATCGGTTGTCTCATCCTTTCAGAAGTATCTGAAAATCGCCTACGTTGTCTTAAAGCAGCGTGTGATCTTTGTGCACTCGTCAAAATCTGTGTATTAACGGATTTTAGATGAAATTGGGAGGAGTGTATATCTGAAACTAAAAATTTTTGACCTGTTTGGGCTAAAATCTCTTTTTTCATTTCCAAACATTCATCCAAAGTAAAACCATATTTCTTCATATAAAATGCCATTACCTCGGGGAATTCCCGATGAAGATAAGGACCAGATGTCGCGGATGTCACCATCTTTGGATCTTCATAAACCCGACGCCAATGAGCCTTTTTATTCATAATTGATTTTCTGAAAAATTTTTTTCGTGCTTCTTTGTCTATGTGTTCTTGGTCCCATTCCGGATGCTCTTTTTGAATGTCCCGTCGTATGTTTAAGATAATACGCTGGTCAGGATTTATCCTATTAAAACTAATTTTAAGTATTTGTTTTATTGGATTAAATATAAAACTCCTCAAACGGATGGATGATTTTTGTTCCGCCTGGAATAAATTGCCTGATACTTGGGCATCGGCTTCGGCCATTAAAAGGGTGAAAAATTGATCTTGTTTTGATGCAATATTCCCTCCGGTTGCCTTATGTAGAAATTGTTCCCAGTGGGTTAGCTCATGTAATAATATTTTCGGATAGCCATGTATTACTTCTCTGATTAATGTTTGGGAAGAAAGATCCACCGGCCACAGACTCGGTAATCCGATACAAATTTCTGATTTATCATCAGAAAAATACCCTAATTCCTTTAAATTTCTCTTTGTTTTTAGCTCTATTTTATGGCCGTCAAAATGGGCAGACAAAGAATTGATAAGTCGTTTTCCCTCATCCGTTTTAACCAATTCACTCAGATTTTTGTAAAAAAATGCAAAATCAGAACGACTGATAGAAAACATTTTCTCCATCAATTGTTTTAATTCTGTTGGCGACATCTGAATCACCCTCCCCACACTATATATTAATATAGCATAAGTTCGTATTTTGTCAAACCAAGATGATTATTTTGTCGGAGCCATAACCAAGCTCATTTGGCGACCTTCCAATTTTGATTCTTGCTCAACCTTGGCGATATCGGACAGATCTGTCTTTGCCCGAGTCAGCACGGCTGCGCCCAAATCAATATAGGACATTTCACGCCCCCGAAAGCGCAGATTAAACTTGACTTTATTGCCATCCTCCAAAAAACGACGGGCGGCCCGCAACTTGACCCCATAATCGTTATCACCGATATTCGGTGTTAATTTTATCTCTTTAATTTCAACAACTTTCTGTTTCTTTTTAGCTTCTGCGCGCCGTTTTTGCAATTCATAACGATACTTGCCGGCTTCTAAAATTTTACAGACCGGAATTTGACCCGAAGCAATTTCAATCAAATCCAACCCCTGGTCGGCCGCTTTTCGCAAAGCATCCCGTGTTGAAATAATCCCAAAATTATCGCCGTTCGCTAAAATCAGCCGAACCTGCGATGCCGTAATTTGCCCGTTGACCCGAAAATCACTCTTTTCTTGTGATTGGGAATTGGCCTGATAAGTCGGTTTAATGCAATCCTCCATAAAAAAAATTAAAAAACAAAAGTATTCTACACATTTTTTATATGACAATCAAGTTTTTTTTTGCTAGAATATCATTTATGAAACATTTTTTATCTGTTTTTTTCTTATTCGTAATTCTGTTTTTATCCATTCCAGGCCAAGCGATTTCGCCTTGGGATACGTTTTCCGATGAAATTCGCCAAACACTGGCCCATTCCAACGGCGGCGTCACACCCTGGCAAAATACGGACAAGATAAAAGCCAGACTTGTTTCCTGCCAAACCGGTATTCGTGATACGACCAACTTGTTGGCCGGTATAGAAATTATTACGGATTCAGACTGGCAATTAAATGAGCCGCATTTTGATATAGCCATAAAGGGGCATTATGTTGCGACACCATTACCACAATTTAATTTATCATTACCGATAGATCAATCTTGGACTCAAAAATATCCAAACCATATGTTCTTTCCGATTTTATTGGAAGGGACACCCGATTCGGATATAGAACTTTCTGTTTCTGGAAATTTAATCATTCATCATATAAATGATTCTTCCCTTCCCCCAATCACACAGCAGATTTCTCTGACTTTACCGTTATCCGTTCAAGAAGCCTATCCATCCAACGTTTGCGGTGCATTGAAATTTGCCCTAAAAACGGCAGCCCTAGATATACAAAAAACAAAAATTCAATTTGAAAATCAGTTGCTTAATAATGGTGATATTCGATTACGCTTAACATTTCCAAAATCCATTCAATCTGTTGAAATTCAAGGACGGGATAATTTGAAAGTGACATCAGTCATGTCCGAAATCAATAAAAACAGATATTCTGTCGTTTTGCGACCGGATCAACCACTGAATCCCGGTGATAATTTGCCTTTAAACATTCGTTCTTCTGCGGGGTGTTATACACTGAACCTGACAATTTCAAATACTCCCTTACCCCCTGTTGAAACGGATATTTCGTATTGGATTGCTTTTTGGGCTGGATTATTATTCTTTTTATCATCGCCGGTTTGGTGCTTTTGGTTGGCACCAATAAAATTATCACATACCAATAAAAATTTTCGACATCAGGTCCGTTTATTGCAGTTATCTATTCTGTGTGGGATCGTCGGCCTTTTGATTCTATGGCTTTTGGAATTTGAGCCCAATCTATGGATTGGACAACCGATCGCTCTAATTATATTTTTCTTAATCTGTCTCTATTTTTTAATTCGGCCGTTTCCACCAATCTGGATGATTGGAATTCTGATTTTTATTTTGCCAAAACCTTTTTGGGGGATGATAGAAAATCTTTCCGATACAGCCAAAATTGGCGTTGCCGTTTGGTGGTGTGTTTGCTGTTGTCTTCCATTTAATCTGTGGTTGTTGAACGAAAAAAATGTTCTAAAAATCTTCAAGCAATTTCAGTTAGATAATATATCGTCCTATCAACAAATTATCCGCCTGCCCTATTGGATTTTATGTGGA
>JAFTEW010000011.1 GCA_017453485.1 Alphaproteobacteria bacterium
GGCTATGAATCCTCCGGATGGACACCACCCCATCCGATTCAAATATCCCCTATTTCATCATGAAAGTCAAGTGCTTTTTATTTCTCCCCCCTCGGGGAATATGGTATTTGTTCAGTAATAGAAAAGCCACCCAAAACGGTGGCTGATAAACTTTGGCGACCCTAGGCGGATTCGAACCGCCGTCACCGCCATTTGTGATACGGCCCCCAGAATTGTATTGGCGTTGGATTTATTGATGGCATAGCGATATCCGGCTATTCCCCCGATGGTTAATACCCCCATAATGGCCAGAGTCCCCAGCATCTCTACCATACTCCGTCCGAGTTCGGGCCGTGCTGTATGGTCAAACCGCTCTGTCATGCCGGCTTCCGAGCTGGAATCCATTAAACAAGAAATCCTTATGTCATCCTTGCGCAAGCGGACAATCCATAAATACGCTGGGTCAATATCCATCAGGGCCATTAAAGAGGACATAAAGCAAGGTTTATGTCCCCCCCCTGAAATTTTGGAAAATTAGGAAAAATGAAAGAAACGGATTTGGAACAAAATCCGTTCTTACATTCTGAAATCATTAACAAAAACGTTAAAATAAAAAATTTTCAAAAAAATGAAAAAAAATGTTTACTTTAAACCTTGATTTATGTATCCTGTAATAAAGCCCGATTCGGCTGGGCTATGGTGGTTTTAATAAAATACGAAAGGAACAAACAATGTCACAAAATCAGAAAAACAAAACACCGTGTCATGCTGAACTCGTTTCAGCATCCATAAAACATGATGTCTTCTTTTCCCATGGATGCCCGATCAAGTCGGGCATGACAGAGCGGTTTGACCATACAGCACGGTCCGAACTCGGACGGAGTATGGTAGAGATGCTGGGGACCTTGGCCATTATGGGGGTATTAACCATCGGGGGAATAGCCGGATACCGCTATGCCATTAATAAAAATCGTTCAAATGAATTAATTCATTTTTTGTATCAGACAACTGTTTTGACAAAGGCTCAATCATTGCAGGGGCGGTTAAAACAAAGTGATATTCAAAGTATCATTGATCAGGTGGACAGCAATTATGTTGCAACGGCCGTTATGTGTTCTTCTTCCGGTTCGGATGATCTTCGCTATACTATTCATGTATCTGATGTGAGCAAGGGTGTTTGTGATATCATTATGCGTAACGTTGACGATTCGTATAAGTTGGGATTACGGGCCATCAATGTGCATGTGGGCTCAGAAAATTGTGCGATTGGTTCTGTTGATTGTTCTGATGAAAAAAATGCCATTGCCTTTATTTTTGAACCGGATGATATTGTCCGTTGCGAAGGGGATAATTGCTCTGATTCTACGGGATATGAGTGCTTTTCGGACGAATATCGGTGTAATGGAAACAGGATTGAATCTTGTTTGAACGGATCATGGGTTTCTGATTTGGATTGTGGTTCTGATGCCTGTATAGAAGGTTCATCAGAAGTTTATTGCGAAAGTTCCGACAGTTCTTCTTCGGACGGATGTTATTCAGATGAAAATCGGTGTAACGGAGATGTTATTGAGAGTTGTGTCAGTGGTCAATGGGAAGCCATTGAAACATGCAGCAGTGGGAATATGTGTGTTCAGGATTCCTGGTATGCGTATTGCGGTGGCGGTAACCCTTGTCCGTCGGATGGATGGTGTGATTGTTCCGGCAGTCAACCGATTTATTGCACGGGCGGTTTTTGGATACCGGGGGATGGTTATTGTGAGAGTAGTTGTGATTCCGGCAGTTCCTGGTATTCCGATAGTTCCTCTTCCGGTCCGATTGGTGAAAGTTGTCCATGGGATGGGATGTGTGAATGTTTTGACGGACATCCGTTATATTGCACGGGTGGCACGTGGGACACCCCTTGGGGTGATTTCTGCGACAGTGCTTGTTCGTGGTATTCGGGAAGTTCCTATTAAAAATAATTTTTATGGTAAAATATGATATTATCTTTAACACAACAAACAGAATATAATAACCTTATCCAACAAGGGGAAACGTTCTTTCGCCAAAGTCAATGGCAAGATTCTTTGGCAATCTATAAAAAAGCATTGATGATTTATCCCGTTTCCGTTGAAAGTTTGATGAAAATTGGTCAAATCTATCAAAATACGGGACAAATCCGCAAAGCTATTTTATCTTTTCGACGTGTTATTGAATTACAGAGAGACGATACGCCCTTGCTAATTCGGGGCCGATTGTTGGAGTTGGAAAAGAAATATGTATCTTGGGATACTTTACGGGAAAGTTTTGATTTTTTTAAGGATGAAGAAATTTTGTCCTATGGAGAGTTACCCCCGTTTTTATCACTATCCAATCCGTTGACAAACAGACAATTACAAATAGTGGCTCAGAGTTACCGTAAAAAGAATAAAAATCTTACCCCGAAATTATATTCCTTTAATTTTTCCGATCGATTCAAAAATAAAGAAAAGTTGCGTATCGGGTTCATGTGCGGTGATTTTAAGTCCCATCCGACGGGCTATTTGTTAAGTGAGTTTTTTAATTTGATCGATCGTAACCGATTTGATCTATATTTGTATGATACCCATCCGGAACCTGATGACCCGATACATAAACGAATTTACCAAACAACACAAAATATCGTTTCGATTGATCAATTAAATGACTATGATGCGGCGCAGCAAATATTTCATGATGGAATAGATGTATTGATTGATCTAAGCGGATATACTAATTTTCACAGGTTGGGTGTTATGACCTATCAACCGGCAGTTGCTCAGGCTACATATTCAGGGTTTGCCGGAACATTAGGGGGTATTCCAGGCATAGATTATTTATTGGCGGATGAATATACTATTCCTCCGGAGCAGAGATGTTTTTATAATGAGAAGATCAAATATTTGACACCTTCTTATCGGGTTATGGACCGTAAACAGGAATTACCGATCGCTCCGCTGTTAAGGAAACATTTACATTTTGATGAAGATACGATCGTGTTGTGTTGTTTTAACAACAGTTACAAATATACACCAAATTATTTCAATTTATGGGTCCGTATTTTAAAGCGAGTCCCAAAAGCCATTCTATGGTTTTATCGTCAAGATGTTCTTACCGAAACCAACATTATCAAAGAATTTAGTCAACGGGGAGTGGCCGATCGGATTGTCTTTGCGGATTTTATGCCGCATACAGAACATTTGGCTCGTTACCAAGTTGCGGATTTATTTTTGGATACAGAATATTATAATGCCCATACTACCGGTTCGGAAGCCTTGTTTATGGGATGTCCGATGATAACCTGTCCAGGGAATACTTTTCCGAGTCGTGTCGGTGGGACAATGTTGCATGCTATGCAGTTAGATGAATTAATTTGTAATGATATCAAAGCATATGAAGAAAAAGTTGTGGAATTGTGTATGACCCCGGGGGCATTAAAACAATTGCGGGAAAAAGTAGCAAATAAAATCAAAACGTCTCCTCTGTTTGATATGGATGCCTTTACGCGTTCTTTTGAACAAAATTGTCGAGAAATGTTTGAGGAAAGTCTGATGAATTTGAAAGAATAATTTGTTAAAAATACGCTTTTCCCATACTGAATTATTGGTATGGAGAAAATATGTTTTTCACCTGCTTTCTACATATATTAATCCATTTCCGGTCGGTTGTTGACGCCTATCGTCCAAATAAACGGTTGCATTTTAAAAATGATTTGGCTATATTGCCTGTATGGATGAGATTTTTTTATGGCCATGGGTTGCGTGTATCCTGCCGCTGCCGATTTTAGTACGGTGGGTGTCGGCCCGGATGTCGTCCCGTCGGACGGATAATCGGACGGATGCTTTGCGGGTACCGTTCTTTCATCGGGTGTCCGGTTTGGCCCGCACGGTCAATCCGATTTCTTCAACGGTTCAATCCGCTTTTTTGGCGGTAGCGTGGATTTGCCTGGTCATCGCAGGTATGCGTCCCGTTCATTATATCACGGATGTGCCAATACCGCATGATGCCCGTAATATTATGCTGGCAATTGATTTATCTACATCTATGGCAGAACAGGATTTAAGTGCTTCCGGTCTGCCGATTTCACGAATTGATGTCGTGAAAGCCGTTGTGCGGGACTTTATTGCCAAACGGGCCGGCGATCGGTTGGGAATGGTCGTATTCGGTACCACGGCGCATACGCTGGCGCCTTTGTCGCAGGACATGAAAACATTGGATGATTTATTCGCTGATGTAGATCTGGGTATTGCTGGGGAACAAACGGCTATCGGGGATGCCTTGGCACTGTCGGTTCAGGATACGGCCAAAGTTCCGGAAGGGAAGAAAATTATTATTTTGTTGTCGGACGGGTATAGTAATGCCGGCTCCGTCAGCGTATCAGAGGCTATTGAACTGGCCCGCAAGCAAAACATTGCCGTTTATACCATCGGTATCGGCAGCACAAATGTCAGACAAAGCAGTTTGTTCGGATTGGTGCCGGGGGATAATATTTATACCTGGGATGAAAGAACGCTTCGGAAAATTGCGGACGATACCGGCGGACAGTATTTTCAAGCCCAATCCGCAGATGATTTGGTTGAAGTTTATCGGAAAATTGATCGTCTGGAAACAACAACTTTGGACGGGTTGCTTGTGCGGCCGTTATGGGAACTATTCTATTATCCCCTGATGGCGGCGTTGTTCTTTTGGGGATTGGCCTGTTATAAGCGGAGGGCTAAATGACGTTTTTAAGACCTTGGTGCCTGTTGTTTATTCTGCTTCCGTTTGTCTTAAAATTATTTCGGGAGAGGGTTGATGCAGCGTCCCCTTGGTATAAAGTCATTGATGAAAAATTGTTGCCCTATCTGCTGGTTCGGGGAACAAATGCGACCGCTAAACGCAGAACGATATTTAAAACGATATTATGGACTTTTCTGTGCGTGGCTATGGCGGGACCGGCCTGGGACAAAATGGTTCTGCCGACCCGGTTGGTCAAACCCGGAACGGTTATCGTTTTGGATTTAAGCCCAGCGATGTCAGGGGAAAACCTAAAAAAAGCGCAACAAAAAATCTATGATATTTTGGATCGATTGCCAGAGGAACAGGTCGGCCTTGTCCTCTATGACCGATTCGGATATACGGCCGGGCCGTTGACTTTTGATTCGGATATCATTCGGCAAATGGTTCCCTTTTTGAAGGGTGAGGTCTTACCGGAACAGCGCTATCGGCCGGAAGCCGGATTTGAACAGGCCAATCAACTGTTCCAAAATGCCGGTATTGAACAAGGTCGTATTTTGTTCCTGACGGGTGGGGCCTTTCTGACAGATGAGTTGTTTCAAACAGCATCACAATATGCACACAAGGTCGGTATTTTAGGCATCGGACCGGCCGAACCGCATCCGATACCGTTGCCGGAGGGAGGCTTTCTGTCAGGGGCGAACGGAAAACCATTAATGATACAGTGGGATGTGAAGAAACTAACCGGTTTGGGAGCATTTCGGGTCATGACACCGGATGATTCAGATGTGCAAGGCTTGATTGAAGAAACCGTTCCGGAAGATACTTCCGAGCGGATGCTGGATAACGGGTTATCTTTTTGGCAGGATCGCGGTGTTTGGTTGGTTGTTTTGGCTCTCCCGTTTTTTGCATTACTGTTTCGTAAAAGGGTCGGATGTTTGCTTTTTCTGTTTTTTGTTTTACCGGCTCAGGCCGGTCTGTGGACCAGACCGGATCAGGATGCCTATCAGGTTCAATTGATGGGGTATAACAACTATAAAGCCGAGCGCTATGATCGGGCCGAATCATTGTTCCGTCAGGGGACTGGTGCCGATTCTTTGTATAATTTGGGAAATGCCTTGGCCCGTCAGGAAAAAATAGATGAAGCAATTGCCGCTTATCAACAGGTTTTGGAATTAAACCCAGATCATGAGGATGCCCGTTTTAATAAGGAATATCTGGAAAAACAAAAACAGGAAGAACAGCAAGAAAATCAGGAAAATGAGCAAGAGCAACAGGAGCAAGAAGAACAGCAGGAAGATCAAGAGGAGCAACAGGAGGATCAACAAGAATCAGAAGAACAGCAAAATGAGGAAATGAACGAAGCATCCCAAGAGGAACAATCAGATGCTTCTGAAACGGAAGAAACGGAAGCGGAATCAAGTGAAACGGAGAATACTGCCGAAGAAGATCAGGAAGCACATTCGGATGAAACTTTATCGGATGATTCAGTTGAAAGTAAAAATGAAACGGATAATTTAAAGGCTGACGATTCCAAAGTTGATGAGGAAACAGATACTTCGGACGGTCTTGATTCGACGGAGGATCAATCCGATTCTACCGAAGAAGAAACCGAATCAAAACCGGAGGAACGGGAGGCGCCGGTCATTTTTGACCAGGAATCCGAACAAATATTAAATCGGTTGCCATCAACACAAAATGATGTCCTGCGTTATCGGATTCGGCAGCAATATATGAAACGATTGAGGAATTGAAATGAAAAAGATATTGTTGAGTGTTGGTCTTGTGATGACTTGTTTAACGGCCTATGCCGCAACGACAGTTCGGTTTGATCCGGCAACGGTGGCATTGGGAGAAAGCACACAATTAGTATTTGAAACAGATCGTCCTTTATCTGCCGAGCCGGATCTGTCGGGTCTTATCGGTCATTTTGCGGTTGCCGGTCACCAGGAAAGTTCGGAAACAATTCAAATTAACGGGCGGCGGCGTTCCAAGCATTTATTGTCCTATACTGTTTTTCCGCGTCATGCCGGCACGCTGTCAACCGGTGATTTGACGATTAACGGTGAGACAATAGAACCGGCTATATTAACGGTTGAAGAAGCCGGTAGTCCTGCCGGCTTGCCGATCGTTTTTCGGGCGATAACAAATACTCAAACCGCTTATCCGGAGCAAGCCGTGTTATGGACCGCTCAGTTGGTCTATGCGACCAGTTTGTTGGATGCTAAAATTATGCCGCCGATTGTTGAAAATGCACGGGTCTTACAATTGGATGCCGATAAAACGTATCAGGCCCTTTCAAACAATCAACCGGTTCGTGTTTTTGAAAGAACCTATGTGGTTATACCGGAAAAGTCGGGGACAATGGTTATTCCGGGTGTTGAAGTTTACGGAGCTGTTCCGGCAAATAATACGATGAGTGCCGCTGACCTCTTTGATCAGGGAATGTTGTTTAACGGATTGTTGGGTGGTCAAAAAGACATCCGTTTGGAAAGCAATGCTATTTCTATCCGTGTATTGCCGAAACCGACCGACTGGAAAGGATGGTGGTTGCCGGCGAATGCCGTTTCTTTAACAGTTGATGATTCTTTCCCGGATGTCATTCGGGCAGGAGATTCTTTAACGCGCGTTTTAACTTTAACAGCGGATGGGGTAACTGGGGAACAATTACCTACATTAACCTATGCCGGTCGCGACGGATTAAAGGTTTATCCAAGTCCGGAAAAGCGGGAAACAAAGCAAACAGAAGATGGCTTTATTCAGGGGATTGAAACGGTTTCTTTTGTGCTGGTCCCGACAAAAAGCGGAACCATAACAATACCTGAAATGCGTCTTTCCTGGTTTAATGTGCAAACGCAACAGAGGGAGGAGGCTATTGTCCCGGAAAAAGTGTTAACGGTGGAAGCCGGTGCTGAGGGCGAAGTTGTTCCCCCGGTTGTGACGCCAAAAACATATTCTGCGGATGAAACCTCTCGGCGTCAGCAGGCTAAGGAATCCCCGTCGGTTGCGGTTCAGGAAGATGTAAAGACTGATACGGATAAATCGGTGATGCTTCATTTATATTGGGTTGTCGGACTTGGCTGTTTGGCTTTGGGTGGTGGACTTATTTTAGGTTTTTTCCTGTCTCGAAAACGTCGTTCCAAATCATATTATTCACCTGATTTGAAGGTATCCCGAGCCAAAAAGAGAAAGAAACCCCTGCCGGATTTGTATCCTTTTTAAAGAAAATAAAAAAAATACTTGACTTTTGCTAAAAAATAGAGTAAAAATACGCAACAGTTTATTTTTGGAAAGGATAACACAATGACAAAAAAATGCCTCATTACCGGAAAAGGTGTTCAAACGGGAAATAACGTTAGCCACTCAAACCGTAAGACACGGCGTCGGTTTATGCCGAACTTGCAGGAAGTTGCTATTTACAGCGAAATTTTGGAAGCTCCGGTGACGTTGCGGATTACAAATAACGGCTTGCGGACGATTGAAAAGAACGGTGGTTTGGATTTGTATTTGTTAAATACACCCAAGTCCAAATTGACGGCCGAATCCAAAAAGTTGCGTGCCAGAATTGAAAGCGCAAAGGCTGCTAAAGGATTATAATTCATATTTTATTTTCTAATCTCCCCGATCATATCGGGGTCTTTTTTTTGTTTCCGAGGACGGATTTTGACGTATTTTGGGATGGGAAATCGGGAAAAGTAGCCCTTTTGACAAGAAAAATGATTGACTTTTTTGTTTTTTTGTGCTATATTTCGCATCTCCAAAAAAGGACTTGACAAAATGACAGCTAAAATTATTGTATTTGCAAACGAAAAAGGTGGAACGGGTAAATCAACCTTGGCCATGCACACGATTGTGGCTCTCTTACGGGCGGGGAAAAAAGTGGCTTCCTTTGATTTGGATGCCCGCCAAGGCAGTTTGACCCACTATATCGAAAATCGGAAGGCTTTTGCCAAAGAAAAAAATATCGCATTGCCAATGCCGGAGCATACTTGTTGGACAGATGATGTTGCTAAAATTTACACATTGCGTGGGCAAATTGATAAGGTAATCAATACGGTTGATGCCATTGTTATTGATACACCGGGGGCTCATACGGATTTGGGACAGCAGGCTATCGTGATGTCAAACTGTTTGATTACGCCATTGAATGATTCATTGGTAGATTTGGATGTCTTGGCTTCGGTGGATGGGGAATCTTTACGCATTAAGGGACCGTCCCATTTTGCACAGACGGTTTGGAAAATGCGTCAACAACGGATGATGGAGCGTAAACCACCGATTAACTGGGTTGTTGTGCGTAACCGGTTGCTGTATAGCAAAAGCAAAAATTCTCAAAATATGTCAATTTTATTGAATGCCTTATCCCGGCGTATTCATTTCGCTTTGGCCGGTGGTATTTCGGAACGGGTCGTGTTCCGTGAACTGTTTCTAAAAGGATTGACCTTGTTGGATTTCCATGACAATAATGTGCATGCAACCCATACAGTTTCTTCTCATACGGCAAAACAGGAATTGGGTGCTTTGCTGAAAAATATTTGGGGTGAGGACTTGTTTTTAAACGGGAGCCATGCTATACAATAATCCTGACGTTATCAGCGAAAGGATGAATGTTTATGGATATCATTTCCGTTAAAACCGAACCGTATCAAGGGCAAGTGCCAGGCACTTCGGGGCTCCGTAAAAAAGTTTCCGTATTTAAGCAAAATCATTATTTGGAAAATTTTATCCAATCCGTTTTTGATAGCTTGGATAGTTTTGAGGGTAAAACGCTGGTTATCGGGGGGGATGGTCGATATTATAACGATTATGCCGTTCAGGTTTTGTTGAAGATGGCTATTGCCAATCAGTTTGGACGTATTATCGTCGGCCAAAACGGTATTTTATCGACACCGGCTACATCATATGTGATTGTAAAATATGGGGCGATGGGGGGCTTTATTCTATCGGCCAGTCATAATCCCGGTGGTCCGGATGGTGATTTTGGTATTAAGTTTGATAATGAAAACGGTGCGCCGGCGCCGCAGGAATTGACGGATAAATTCGCAAAACGCACACGGGAGATAGACCATTTTTGGTGGGCTGATATGCCGGATATTGATTTAACACAAGTCGGAGAACTGGTTTTCGGTTCAACGGTTGTGCAGGTAATTGATCCCGTATCGGACTATGCGGCCTATATGCAGAAAATTTTTGATTTTAAACAGATTAAGCGTTTGTTTGATAAAGGGTTCCGAATGACTTTTGATGCAATGAACGCCGTTACGGGACCGTATGCTAAATACATTTTTGAAGATTTGTTGGGAGCACCGCGCGGGTCCGTGATTCGTCAGGAACCGTTGATGGATTTTGGTGGCCTCCATCCTGAGCCGAACCTGACGTATGCGACAGAACTTGTTTCTCGGATGTATTCGGAACAGGCACCTGATTTTGGGACGGCCAGTGACGGTGATGGGGATCGCTATATGATTTTGGGGCGTTCGTTTTTTGTGAATCCCTCGGATAGTTTGGCGGTGTTGGCCGGGTATTTGGATACTATTCCGTTTTATCGGGGAAAAATGACCGGTGTGGCCCGGTCTATGCCGACCTCTTTTGCCGTTGATGATGTGGCAAAGGACAAAAATTTAACTGTTTATCAAACGCCGACAGGCTGGAAGTTTTTTGGTAGTTTGCTGACGGCCGGTAAAATTACTTTGTGCGGTGAAGAAAGTTTTGGAGCGGGCTCTTATCATTTACAGGAAAAAGATGGTATTTGGGCCGTTTTATGTTGGCTATCCATTTTGGCAAAAACGGGGAAGAGCGTGGAACAACTTGTTCGGGAGTTATGGCAAAAACAAGGCCGGGTTTTTACATTACTTCATAATTATGATATTGCGGATAAAGGAGTTGCTGAGGCTGTAATGGCTGGTTTGAAAGAAAAATTGCCTTTATTGCCCGGAACAGTAATACAAAAGGAAAAGATAACCCAAGCCTTTCCGTTTGTTTATACGGATCCGGTGACAGGGGAAGTTGCTGATAACCAGGGACTTTGTATCTATTTTGAATCCGATGCCCGGATTGTCTTTCGTCTGTCGGGAACAAACAGTGTCGGGGCTACCTTGAAAATATATATAAATCAACGTGTTCGTGAATTTGATAAATTTGATTCGCCGGCAACAGAAGTTTTGGATAAATGGGTCCATATCGCTTTAGAACTTTCTGAATTAAAACGCTTGACAGGGGTTGAAAAGCCGAGTATGATAACCTGAAAAAGAGGTAGATTATGACAGGTATGACCCCCGAATTTTTTATGACGTTGTTGTTGGCTTTTGTCCAAAGTGCCACCGAATTTTTACCAGTCAGTTCATCAGCACACCTGATTTTGTGTCAGAGTTTTAACCTGACTAATCAGGGAATGTTTTCAGATGTAGCCTTACACGCGGGGACGTTATTTGCGGTTTTAATCTATTTTAGAAAAGATATCATTTCAATGATTTACAATTTTCTGTCGGGAGGGGATAGTCGATTATTGCGCAACTTAATCGTTGCGACCATTCCGGCCCTAATAGGGGCTGTTATCGGCATTGAGGTTATTGCCCGGTTGCGATCACCGATTATTATTGCGGGAACCTCTATTATCTTTGGGACACTCCTTTGGATTTCGGATAAGGTGTCATTTGTCGGGACGGATGCAGATTTGCGGTCTATGACGGTTGGGGATGCGTTGTGCATTGGATTGGCACAAGTTTTATCGCTTGTCCCCGGGGTTAGTCGCAGCGGGATTACGATTACATGTTGTCGTGCATTGGGATTCAGTCGTCGGGAAAGCACGCGTTTTGCTATGTTATTATCTGTGCCGACTATTTCGGCCGCTGCCGCGTATATGATGTGGATTGTTGCCAGAAACGATTTGTGGATTCAGGTGTTTACAAAAGAATTGATATATGGCACGGTTTTGGCGGCTGTTTTCGGCTTACTGGTTATCAGTTTTCTGATGCGATGGATTCGACGGGCTTCATTTGCCGTGTTTGCTGTCTATCGGATTGCCTTGGGTTGTTTCATTTTGTATTACTTCCTGTTTTAATTGTTCTAAAACATAGAGGCGGATGGCACTGGATAAATTACCTGTCCGTGCGCGATCAATTTTCGTAATCAATGCTGTTAGTGATTGTTCCTGTTTTCGGGCAAGGATTTTTAGTTCCTCCCAAAAGGCAGGTTCCAAAGAAAAACTGGTTTCATGTTCGGAAATGACGACAGAATGTTTTTGCATTATTTCTTTTCACGCAGGCTGGTTAAATCGATGATGTCTGCTGATTTGTTTTTATCCGAAGTCGGTTTATCTTCCGTGTTCGGTCGAACCGGATCAAAGGACAACATAAATTGAGCCGCCGGATCAGCAAAAACTTTAATGGCTGTGTAAGGAACAATCAAGGTTGAAGAAACACCGCCAAAGGCCAAATCAACCGAGAAAGAATCCTCTCTGGCTATCAAATTTGAAAATTGATTTTGCAGAATAATACTGATTTCTTCCGGGTATTTCGCTCGTACAAAATCCGGTATTTGAACGTCCGGTCGGTCGGTTTGAAAAGTAATGAAATAGTGGGAATCATCCCGTAATCCGTTTAAAGCAACATCGGCCAATATATCCCGAACGGCAATGCGTAAGACCTTTTGTAAAAACGGTTTGTAGTCCTGTGTCATGATCTCTTCTCCCGAAAAAGCCCCGGGATTCTGTTGCTGGGTTCCCGGGAAACCTCACCCAAACCGCAAAAAGGTTCGGGAATTAATTGGTTGTTCAGACGCAATTAAGCGGCCAAAGCAACCGGTGCAAAGTTATCGTTTGCATTTATTTTTTTAGCCCGATAACGGCGGTTACCATACCGAATGTAAGAGAAAACCTTTACTATGCGTGTCGATCCTATTTCACCCCCCTAATCAATAATGGTGGAGGTGCCGGGTACCGCCCCCGGGTCCACTACACCTATTCCGCTTTTCGTTTAACATCATAGTTCGAAACAATTCGAGCAATATCAGTATATCGAATTTCTGGTAAAAAATCAAGCCCTGAAAAAGAATGCCTGATTTTCAATACATAAAAATGTTGATTTTCCCGTTTTTGTTCGGTATAATACCCCTTATGACAGATCAAAATGAAATGGAAAAACAACCCCCAAATATTAAAGATACGGCCTTTGCTGGTGCTTTATCGGAACGGTATTTAGCCTATGCCATGTCAACGATTGTAGCGCGGTCTTTACCGGATGTACGGGATGGGTTAAAGCCGGTTCATCGACGGTTGTTGTTCGCCATGAGGCAATTAAAACTGGATCCGAATACGGGATTTAAAAAGTGTGCCCGGGTGGTCGGAGATGTGATTGGTAAATATCATCCCCACGGTGATGTGGCTGTTTATGATGCCATGGTCCGCTTGGCCCAGGATTTTGCAGTGCGTTATCCTTTGGTGGACGGACAGGGCAATTTCGGAAATATTGACGGTGATCGGGCGGCTGCCATGCGTTATACCGAGGCACGCCTGACGCCGACAGCGATTGCTCTGATGGATGGTTTAGACGATAATGCCGTTGATTTTGATAAGACCTATGACGGTGAAGAAGAGGAACCGTCCGTTATGCCGGCGGCCTTTCCCAATCTGTTGGCCAACGGATCATCTGGTATTGCTGTCGGGATGGCAACTAATATTCCGTCTCATAATGTCGGTGAAATTTGTGATGCTTTGCAATATCTGATTAAGCATCCGGATTGTCCGATTGAAAAAATGTTGGATTACATTCAGGGACCGGATTTTCCAACGGGTGGTGTTTTGGCAGAAACGCGGGCCAATATTGTTAAGGCTTATACGACGGGGCGTGGGGCTATGAAGGTGCGTGCCCGTTGGGAAAAGGAAGAATTATCCCACGGACAATATCAAATTATTGTGACGGAAATTCCGTATGGGATTCCAAAATCTGATTTGATTATGAAGATTGCCAAATTGTTGTCGGAAAAGAAGTTGCCGTTTTTGGCGGATGTTCGGGACGAATCAACGGATAAAGTGCGTATTGTCTTAGAACCAAAATCCCGCACCGTTCCGGCGGAGCAATTGATGGAACACCTGTTTAAAAGCACGGATTTGCAGATTAACTTCAACCTGAATATGAATGTGCTGGATGCGGATCATACTCCAAGGGTTATGAATATCAAAGAAGTGTTGGCGGCTTTCCTGAAACATCGGGATAATGTCCTGATCCGGCGGTCAAAATTTCGATTGGATAAAATTGCTCATCGGATGGAATTGTTGCAAGGCTTTTTGATTACCTATCTGAATTTGGACCGAGTAATTGAAATTATCCGCAACGAGGATGACCCGAAACCCGTTATGATGCGAGAGTTCAGCCTTTCCGAAGTTCAGGTAGAGGCTATCCTGAATATGCGGTTGCGATCATTAAAACGGTTGGAAGAAGAAGCCTTGAAAAAGGAATTTGAAGACCTGGCTCTGGAAAAAGCCGGATTGGAAGGTTTGTTGGTTGATGAGCAAGCCCGTTTTGCCAAAATCGGTGAAGAAATTGCCGCCATTAAAAAACAATTCGGACAAAAAACAGAACTGGGAGCCCGACGCACGATGGTGGCCGAAGCTGCCCCCGTTGTCGATATGCCGATTGAGGCGTTGATTGAAAAGGAACCGATTACGGTTGTGTTATCAAAAAAAGGCTGGATCCGGGCTCTAAAAGGTCATGTGGATGTGGCTGATATCAAGTTTAAGGAAGGCGATGATTTAAAGTTATCCGTGCGGACCTATACAACAGATAACATCGTTTTCTTTGCGACTAACGGACGGTTCTATACCTTACTGGGGGATAAAGTGACGGGTGGTCGGGGTTTTGGTGAACCTTTGCGGCTATCTATTGATTTGCCCGAGGATGCCGATGTTGTCGCCATGTTTGTCTATAAAACCGATGAAAAATGGTTAGTGGCCTCGCAAAATGGGAAAGGCTTTATCGTTGAATCCAAAGATATTATTGCCCAGACCAGAGGCGGTAAAATTGTTTTAAATGTCGCAACGGGAGATAAGGCATATTTGTGTCGGTTGGTCGCCGGTGATCATGTGGCCGTTATCGGGACAAATCGGAAAATGATAGTTTTCCAAACGGCTGAAATTCCGACGATGACACGGGGTAGTGGTGTCATTTTGCAAAAATATATTGAGGCGAAACTATCCGATGTCAAATTCTTTAACATGGTTGAAGGGTTAGCCTTTCCGTCCGGGAATGGGATTCATGTGGAACGGAATATGCAACTGTGGCTTTCCCGACGTGCCAGCATCGGGAAGTTCCCGCCCGTCGGTTTCCCGCGGAGCAACAAGTTCGGCAGTTAAGCGTTTACCTATCGTAATATATGTCCGTTGCGCCGAAGCCAAATTTCGGCCTCAGCGCGTGAGGTGCACAATTCGGATACCAGGCGCCAAAATTTGGGGCCATGATTCATCTCGGATAAATGGGCAACTTCGTGCGCGATAATATAATCCAGTACAAACAAAGGAGCCATTCCCAATCGCCAACAGAAATTTAAATTTTGTCGGGCCGAACAACTGCCCCAACGGGAAGTTGTATCCTTTAAGGTAATCCGATGAATGGATTTTCCTGTTTTTAGGGCTAATTTTCGTGCTTTATCTTCAATATAGCGTGTTGTTTCCCGTTTAATAAAGTCAGTGACGCGTCGATTGATAAAAGCAGGATCTCCGCCGACCAATAAAGTCCCATTATGAATTTCTGTTCCATGTTGTTGTTCATCATGACAAATAGTCACTTTTTGTCCTAATACGGAAAGAGTCATCCCGTTTGAAAAAGTCAAAGAGGGCTTTCGTTCTTTTAATTGTCGGTCAATCCAATCTTGATGGGCGTTTAAAAAATCCAAAGCCGTTCGGCGCGAACAAAATAAAGGAATCGTTAAAATAACCTGCCCTGTCGGGCGAACGGTCAAACGCAGATGCGTTGTCCGAATGCTGGAACGTATCGTTATTTTTTTATCTTGACAAAGTGCATCGTTCATGATTAAATAATAACATAAATTAGGGAGAAATGCAAAATGATTAGTCGATTTTTAAAACTTATTTTCCACACATTGTTTTATGTGGTCTTGTTCTTCGGATTGGTTTGGGCGTTGATGGGTATTCCGCCGCAGGATGCCTGGCAGCGAATGAGTGATCATCTATCTCGTCTGTCCGGTCAGGGTGGTACCTTTGTTCATAATATGGCAAATACGGCATCCGATATGAAGGAAGCGGCCGATTCTCAATTACAACAGGCGTCGGACCGGTTTCACGGTAAAGATCCGTATGAGGGTTATGCCAAACGTTTGGATAAAAGTATGTTCTGAAACAAATAAACGAAATACCGAATTGACAGGAAACGCCTCCTTCCCTATTTGACCAGTGAAGGGGGTGTTTTTGTATATGGGACGATTTCTATATTTAATGCGGCACGGTCGGGCAAAACCAGGTCGCGGGACGGATGATTTTACACGCCCTCTGTCGACGATTGGTATACAGGCAGTTCAATGGCAACGGGACCGATTTAAAGAGCCATCCGGTATCCGGCCGGATTGCATTCTGTGTTCAACAGCCAAACGAGCCAGAGAAACAGCCGATATTTTAAAAGGTCTTTTTATCGGAACACCTGTTTTTTACCGGGAGTCTCTTTATTTAGCACCGGCTTTTCGGATTATAGGGGTATTGAATGAGATGGATGAAGTGTTTCGACGTATTTTGGTTATCGGTCATCATCCGGGATTGGAACAAACTATCGGATTGTTGACTCGGCCGGAAAATCGACAAAATTTGACCCCCGGTGATTGTGCAGTTTTATATTTAAACAGTTTGGATTGGCGTTCTTTGGAACCGGGATGCGGAAGAATTGAAAAAATTTTTTCTGTTCCCTTTTAGCGCTTGCAAGATGAATAAACCTGTGCTAAAACACGAAAATAAGGGGTATTCGTTTGATGGGAAAAAAAGTGAAAAAACGTGCTAAAAAAGTGACCGTTCAGGTGGAAAGTGTTATCCCGTTTTCCAAACAGGAACAAGAACGGCTTTTCCAAAAATTAAAAGACGTTTTGAAAACAGATAGAATAACAGTTCAATTTCTCCTAAATCCAGAATTATTGGGAGGAATGACGATTAAAATGAATGCCGAACTGTTGGACTTGTCTTATGTCGGGCGGTTGCATCGATTTCAAAATCAGATGGATGGTTATCACACGAAATCTTTGGAAATGGGAAAATTAGCCGATGTTTTTCGGGAACAAATCCATTGTTTTCATCCGGAACCGCAATTGAGTGAAGTCGGCGATGTCTTGTCCGTATCGGATGGGGTTGCCCGGGTCAGCGGTCTGAATACGTTAATGTCGGGGGAACGTGTCCGATTTGTGTCCGGTGCGGAGGGGATAGCCCTGAACCTGAATCCGACGACAACAGATGTTATGATTTTTGAACAGGCCGATCGTATCCGGGAAGGTGATCATGCTTATGCCACGGGTCAAATGAATATGATTCCGGTTGGTTTCTCTTTGCTTGGTCGGGTAATTAATCCCCTGGGGATGCCACTGGATGATAAAGAAAATTTGAGCCAAACAGAGCAACGTCCGATTTTTATGCCGGCGCCGGGAATCGTAGATCGGGATTCGGTTAAAACACCTGTTCATACCGGTATTAAGGCCATTGATTCTTTGGTTCCTATCGGTCGCGGACAGCGAGAATTGATTATTGGGGACCGCCAAACGGGGAAAACAACCCTGATTATTGATACGATTTTAAGTCAAAAAATCGCTAATGATAAAGCAGCCCGATTACAGGACAAAGTATTTTGTATTTATGTTGCTATCGGACAAAAGCAATCAACTGTTCGGGATATGATGCGTATTTTGCAAGAACAAGGGGCTATGGATTATACCGTCATTGTATCAGCCACGGCGGCAGATAGTGCTGTGATGCAGTATCTGGCCCCCTATGCTGGTTGTGCCATCGGTGAATATTTTCGGGATAATGGGATGCATGCTATTGTTTTTTATGATGATCTGTCCAAACATGCGGTGGCTTATCGGGAAATGTCTTTATTATTGAAACGACCGTCGGGACGAGAGGCTTTTCCGGGGGATGTGTTTTACCTGCATTCCCGATTGTTGGAGCGGGCTGCTCAATTAAGTGATCAAAAAGGCGGTGGGTCGTTAACGGCAATTCCGGTTGCGGAAACGCAGGAAGGTGATGTGTCGGCTTATATTCCGACGAATGTTATTTCCATTACGGACGGTCAAATTTTTTTGGAAAGTAATTTGTTCCATCAAGGTGTTCGGCCGGCCGTTAATGTCGGATTATCGGTTAGTCGGGTCGGGTCTGCTGCCCAAAGTTCCATTATGAAAAAGATGGCCGGTTCATTAAAGTTGGAACTGTCCCAGTATCGGGAAGTTCTATCCTTTTCACAATTATCGTCGGATTTGGACACGGCTACACAACAATTGTTAAATCGCGGTTCTCGATTGACAGAGATTATGAAACAGATACCTTATCATCCGTTGACTCCGGCGCAGGAACTGGTTTCGTTGTTTGCCGGTATAAACGGCCTTTTGGATGGGATGGCTTTGGAAGAGATAACGCCGTTTCTGGAACGGTTGTCCGAACATTGTCAATTGCAGGGAACGGAGTTAATGGCGGAATTGAACAGCGGTGTCTGGAATGAAACCCTGAATCAAAAATTAAAAGACTTTGTGTCAGCATTTATTGAACGGCAGCGGGAGTCTCAGAAAACAGCATGAGTTCGTTAAGAAAAATCCGAGATCGTATCCACTCCGTGACGGCTACACGACAGATGACTTCGTCCATGAAAGTGGTAGCGGTTTCTCGATTGAAAAGGAAATATGCCGAATTTCTAAAAACAATTCCATTTGCTGATGAAATGAATCGAGTAATGCGGCGGCTGATTCGGTCCATTCGTGAACGTCAGGAAAATTTGGCTCGATCGGGCAACGATATGCAATTATCCTTGCCGATATTGATTAACGGGAATGGAAAAGATCAACGATATGTCGTGGTTGTGGTGACATCGGATGACGGATTATCCGGGGCTTCATCGCTTCAAATCTTAAAGCAGGCACAAAAAACGGTGGATTACCTGTTAACACAAAAGAAAAATATCCATATTTTTATGTATGGAGCCCGTGGCGGAGAAATTCTGCAACGCCTTTATCCTGATATTCCGGTGATTATTATTAAACAAAAACATTATCAAAAAGTGAAAACATACTTGAATGCCGAGCGCATAGCCGTCAACATTATTGAATCTTTTCATCAAAATCGGTTTGATGTGTGTCTGATTGTGTATAATCAGTTTAAATCAATTGTATCACAAGTTCCCGTTGTGGAACAAATTGTGCCGAACAAAATTTTTTTAAAGGATAATCCCTGGGGTTTTTTAACCGAAAAAACAGAGGCTGAGTATATTCGTTCGGATTCATTGGGACGAAAAAAAATTACTTTAAAACAAAGTCAATTTTTATCGGCTATCGGTGGTGTGGATATTTTACCGTCCTTGCAAGGAGCTGTTTTTCGATCCGATTTGAGTGGCGGAAAACGGTTGCCGTTTGTTTATGATTATGAGCCGCTGGATACCGCTCTATTGGAAATGATGTTGCCGCAATATTTAACGGCGTATATTTATCGGGTTTTATTGGAAACTGAGGTGTCCGATAATGCGGCACGATTGATGGCTATGGATAATGCAACCCGTAATGCCGGGGATATGTTGAATACGTTAAATCGGCTTTATCGTCGGGAACGACAAACACGAATCACAACGGATATTGCCGAAGTTTCGGTTGGATCTGTGCAAGGAGGATGATTATGAAAAAACGAAAAATCGGTTCTGTTTACCAAATTCACGGGTCTGTGGTGGATGTCCTTTTTTCGGCGGCAGATATGCCCCGAATTTTTGATGCCTGTCTGGCACAAAATCAGGGACAAACGATTACATTAGAGGTGGAACAATTGCTATCCGATCACATAGCCCGATGTCTGGCTATGTCAGATACGGACGGTTTGTGCCGGGGGCAGGAAGTTATCAATACAGGGAAACCGATACAGGTGCCGGTCGGTGTCGGCACTTTGGGTCGCATTATGAATGTGACGGGAGATCCGTTGGATAATCGGGGAAAAATAGAAGCGGAAGCCTATAAAAGTATCCATCAGCCCGCTCCGGAATTTATGGAGCAGGCTCCTAATACCGAAATTTTGGAAACGGGTATTAAAGTTATTGATTTACTGTGCCCTTATCCCAAAGGTGGAAAAATCGGCTTATTTGGCGGAGCCGGTGTCGGTAAGACCTTGATAATTATGGAACTGATTAACAATATTGCCAAAATTCACGGTGGTTTTTCCGTCTTTACCGGTGTTGGGGAACGATCCCGAGAAGGTAATGATTTATATCGGGAAATGATTGCTTCGGGGGTGATTGATTTAAAGGGGAACAAATCAAAAGCCGCCCTCGTTTTCGGACAGATGAATGAAGCACCGGGGGCACGGGCGCGAGTAGCCCTGACCGGACTGACCGTGGCGGAATATTTCCGGGATTGTTTGGCCCAAGATGTTTTGCTATTTATTGATAACATTTTTCGGTTTACACAAGCCGGATCCGAGGTGTCATCTTTGTTGGGCCGAATGCCGTCGGCTGTTGGTTATCAACCGACGCTGGCGACGGATTTGGGGGCTTTACAAGAGCGAATTACATCAACCAAACAAGGGTCGATTACATCGGTTCAAGCCGTTTATGTTCCGGCCGATGATTTGACCGATCCGGCACCGGCCGCTACATTCAGTCACTTGGACGCAACGACGGTTCTATCCCGGCATATTGCCGAACAGGGACTATATCCGGCCGTTGATCCGTTAGAATCTTCATCACGGTTGTTGACGCCGGAATTGGTTGGAACCGAGCATTATCGGGTTGCCAATGATGTTTTGAAAATTCTACAAGGATATAAATCATTACAGGATATTATTGCTATTTTAGGAGTTGATGAACTGTCTGATGAGGATAAAAAAGTAGTGGCTCGGGCTCGGCGATTACAACGATTCCTGACACAGCCTTTTACCGTTGCGGAAACGTTTACCGGTCAAACAGGAGTGACGGTGGCTTTGAAAGATACAATTAAAGGATGTGACGCTATTGTGCGGGGGGATTATGACCATTTGCCAGAGCAGGCCTTCTTTATGGTTGCCAAGATTGAGGATGCTATTCAAAAGGCAAAGACATTGGAGGGAAAAAATGCCTGAGGATATTGGTCCGGCGGCGGGTAAAATTCGTCTGAAAATCACGTGCCCCGTATCGGTAGTAGCAGATATGGAGGTTTCTTCGGTTCAAATTCCGGCTCTGTTGGGAACGCGGCTGGTCATCCCAAAACAGGCGCCATTTATTTGTGCTTTAAATGCCGGTCAGTTGGTCGCTTATTCGGATGGTGAGGAACCGATAAGTTATTTGATATCAAAAGGAATATGTGAGGTTCGTCGGGATATTTGTGCCGTTATGGCATGGGGGATTCGATCGGACCAAATTGATGAGAATTTATATCGTCGTTTGCTGGCAGATGCGGAAGGCTTATTACCCTTATTAGTTTCTGGTTCTGCCCGTCGGGAATTACAAAATCGGGTTGAGTTCTATCAGTTAGTTTTGGGAATTTTTAAAAAGTGACCGTTTCTGTTTTTTTTGAAAAACAGTTGATATTCCGGCGAATAACATTGTATCTCTTGTTGAACGGCATCCGATCCTAATAACTCGGTTACGGTAGGGGCGTCTGATAGCAGATTACGACCGAGTCCCCAAGTATTTTCGGGAAGAATAGCTCCCATAAAAGATAAAATAGTCGGTGCAAAATCAAAAGTCCCGAAAGAACGGTTGGTCCGAATGATGTCGGATTGAACACCGTTTATGAAGATATTGACGATTTGGCGATGCGGATTTTGAATTAACGATTCATAAACATCGTTAGTCATGGCAATGTGATCGCCCAGCAGGATAATGGCCGTATCCTTACCGAAGGGTTGATTTTTGACCCATTGCACAAATGAATCAATCTCTTTTGAAGAACATCTGATGGCATCCGTTATGCTGTTTTCAAAAACTTTACATTTCCTTGGATTTAAAAATCCGTTTGGGAAATGAGTGTCCATCGTTTCTAAAACAAAAAAGAATGGTTTATGAGAAGCCGCTGCCGCAGAAATTTTTTCTTTTGCAAAATTAAATATGGCCTCATCATTTAAGCCCCACCCATGTCCCATCATTTCCGGAGATAATGATCCCTTTTCCTGCTCGATTTCCCGGATACCCCAGCAGGACTTGAAGCCATGTTGCTTGGCAAAATTATTCATTCCCGAAAATTCGGCATTTGTTCCTAAGATCATACCAGTTTCATAGCCATGTTTCTGCAAAATTTGGGGGATACAGACCGCACTGGGTAAAAAGTCTTTAAACAAATCTAACCGATTGTTTTTTATGGGGAGTTTTAAAGGAACTCCGCACATACCGCTAAAAATACCACCCATTGTCCATTGTGTTCCGGGATATTGCTGAAAGCCCTCAAAGGACAGGTTTTTCTTTTTTAACCGAGAGAGTTCTGGAATATAATTTTTGGGAAAAATAGCCGGATTTTCATAGGTGTTTTCTATTGATTCCATGTAGATAACAATCGCATTCTTTTTGGTGGGAAAGCGAATTTGTTCGGCATCCCAAACATGGTAGTAATCACGAAAAATGGTTGTCGGATTGGAAACAGACCGATACCAGCCGGGAATATCAAAGATATAAAGTTGAAATACTATTCCGCCCAAAATGATTAAGACAGCTTGTCCGAACAAATAGCAATCTGATTTTAAAAAAATCAATTTTTCTTTCCACTTTCGTGGGATAAAGCGGATTGGATTTTGAAACAGAAATGTCAGCAACAACGGTAAACAAAAAACATACCCAATACCCTTTAAATATAATTTCGGATGTGTTCCTTTTAAAGGATATAATAAGTGAAACATGAACTGTTCAATTGATACGGGACCGAATGTTTTTTTTAAAAACAGCGGATAACACCACATAACCAGCCCTAAAAAGGTCAGTAGAAAAACGATAATTTTTTTAATCTTTTTGTTTGACATATACCTGTGCCTGCTTACATTATCTTTTATGCAGAGTCAAGAATTATTTTTATTAAATATTGAAGCAGGGCCTATTTGCCGGAACAATAAAAATTTTGTTGACAGAGGTATTCGACTTTTTGTATAATACAAATTATTGTATTCAACGGGAGGTTTTCTCAATGTTCAGACGGCTGTTATCCTTATTTTTGGCGGGCACGATTTTATCCGGTGTTGTGCCGGCATTTGCGGATCAGAATATCGTGGTGAATGCGGGGGAAGAAGGGTTATATCCGCCGGATGCGGAAGGCCATATCTTTAAAGTTCAAGAAAAAACACATTTAACGAACTATGGGAATTTTCAGACGACAAACGGGGATGTTTTTCGGTTGGATACACATCCGGATTGGCAGGTCAACTTGTCGGGTTCAACCGTGGATAACTATGGTCAGATGACAACGGACGGAACGGGACACGCCGTGTATGCATATCCGCTGAATAACCAACGGGCCACAACAATTGTGACAAACCGTGGCACAATGGATCGGATAGACCTCAGCAGTACCGGTAAATCTGATACGGAAGTCAGCATCGGTAAAGGCAGTTCTGTTTTCAACTATGGCACTATCAACGGTTCGGTCCGGATGGGGACAAATGCAGTAGTGGAAAACTTCGGTGTTCTGCGGAATAAAGATAATGATGACAAGGAAAATTTCTACGTCAACAACCTGGTCTATTTTGACAAAAACGGTGTATTCCGGAACGGATTACAAGAAACGCTTTTGGGAAGTGGGGCGACACAATATTTGACGGTTGACTTGACGCCGACGGCAACCGTGACAACGGATAACATTTACTTTAACCAATCGGGAACCTTGTATAATGCAGGCACAATTTTGAACAAGAGTATTACGGCTGCGGATACGGCCGATAATGAAGATGCCAAAGGGGTTAAAATTTATCTGATGGCTAATCCCTATTATGAAACGGATTCAATGACTTTGGATAACGAAACCACGCACCTGAAATACTTTGAGGATGAAGCCGTTGGCAGTGATGATGAAAATCCCGTCTTGGATACGGAAACGATGAGTTTGGGGGACAAAGCGACTTTACGAGCCGATCAGGGCAGCACCGTCAATGTCAGCGATACCTTTACCGTCGGGAAAGATGCAAATATTGAAATCGGTGCAGATTACTACTGGCGGAGCAATTTATATAAAGCAGGAGATAAAACCTATAATTGGGATAGAAAAATTATTGTCGAAAAAGAGGTCCCCAAAGCGGTTCAGGTGACCAAACAGGTTGACACCGGAGAAGTAGATGAAGATGGTAATCCGATATATGAAGAAATTGCCGAGACAAAATATATTGCCGATATTGTGGAGGAAGAACGATCCCTGAATGCTATCCCGATGGCATCAAATGCGACTATCAAGTCCGTTGTCGCCGGAGAAAATGGGAAATTAACCGTCAATAATACATATTATACCGGGGAAAATATCTCAATGGCCGATAAGGGACAAATGACCGTGATAGGATCGGATATGGCCCTTGCCACCGCCGATAAAACGGGGGCTGTCAGGTTTGCTAAAAACGGACAATTTAATCTATCCGGATACTATCAGAATGAGGTTTCATTGTCAGATGATAACACGGTTTTGAAAACAGCCGAGACAGTCGGTGATGTTCGGTATGTGTCAGATGAATATGAACGTTCTGTCGTAGCAGAAATGGAAAAACCGACCGTTGTTGATTTAGATGACGGTCTATATATGGATGAAGGTGCTAATTTAACCTTTACCGGTATTGAAAACAAAAATTTGTGGACGCGGAAAAATTATACGCATTCAATCTTGTCAGCAAAAAATAAAGTTCAGTTGGGGAATAACAGCAAAGTATCAATGGGCGGCGGGATGATTTCGGATTCAGATTCTTACCTGATTACTTGGCAAATGCGAAATGGAGTGGCCTATTTTGTAGATTCTTTATCTCCTCAAAGTTTGGATATCATATTAGGTGACAATGCTACTATTTCAACCGTTGACCAAACGACCAATGCAATCGTGGCCAAATCTTTAACCTTTGGAAATGCCGGACATTATGAAACAGCCCAACCTTGGGACATTGATGGTGACGATAAAGCTGATAGACCGAGTATGTTGGCCTATTTCTCGGAAAAAGTAAAGTTTGGAGATGACGGATATTTCTTTAACGGCGGTAGTGCTTTGGTAGCCAAACAATTAAATATGGGTAATCGGGCGGCCCTCCACATTGGGAACACCATTCAAACCGAAGCCATCGTTGGCACAGATTCAAATGTTTACTTGCATCCGCTGGTTGAAAAAGGAGCCTCAAACGGTATTACAAATGGTTTATTCCGTCAACCGGGGGCAATAAATATTAATGTGTATTCCCAGGCACAAAATTTAAATGAAGAAGATGATGTTAAGAAAATTTACAATGAAAACTTCCTGTTAAACGGGGTGGATGTGGATCACATCTATGTGCAATCCGGCGGGTTGCGTTTGGGAACGGACGGAACCAATGCGGCGGCAAACGGAGATATTCACGGTGATATCACGATGAGTTCGGATACCTGGCTCCGCTTTACCGGAAACAATGTTAAAATCTATGATCCGATTAAACGGGCCGATGGTGCCAAGAACACGTTGGTGTGGATTGATGTCAATGATGCCGAGGTGATTGATACCCGTAATACGATTGATTCCGATACATTGATGATTGGTGGCGGAACATTGAATGTCAATAATAAAGTGACAGCTACCGATGTTGTCTTGGATGATGCCGGTGGTCTGCGGGTTTATGATTCCAATTTGTTAGCGGCTACTGTGCCGGTTCATGAATATGAATCCAGCGCTGCCAACACAACTTTATTTATTGCGCCCAAAACAGGTGTGATGGATTCGTTCGGCACGGTTCAGGTTGATCGCCTGTTTATTGAAAACGGAACCTTTAATGCGCGACATGCCATTACGGCCCGCGGAAATGATGCCAGGACCTCAACCGAAGGGATTTGGTTCGGCAGTAATGCAACATTGAATGTTTATAATCAGGTAAATACCAGTCGCCTGATGCGGGCTCAAAACACGGCCGAAACAATCGTCAATACGACGGCAACGGTCAATAGCGGTGCTTTAACGGTAGAACAATCGGCAGATATTGACCAATTAACCTTGAACGGTGGTGTTTTCAATTTTAAAAATACGGGAAATGTCGAATCGACCGGCTTGGAACGCAATGCCCGTATCACGAATGATGTGACGGTCGGTCCGAATGCGATTTTCTTGGCCAACGGAACGGATAATCCCAACAGCGGTCGGGTCATTATCGGGAATGGTTCTGGATTGTTGTCGGTTCAGGGACGATTGGGGTTATCTTTGGATTCTTTGGGAACAACGGGAACACCGGGGATTATGAATCTGAACGCAAATTTGAAAATGGCATCGGGTAGTGTTTTGGATTTAAGAACCTCTGATTCCGGGAATGATAAAATTCATGCTTCGGGGACGGCGGATTTGAGTGACCGGGTTCGGTTAATTGTGCGGGATTTGAAGGAAAATACGTCTTATCACCTGATGACGGCGGATAGCGGATTGAATTTGCCGGGATCGTTTGCAACCTCTTTCCTGTGGCATGATACGGATATTGGCACACCCGATGGTCATAATTTATATTTGAATGTGGGGCATATCTCCACGTTGCGGGAAGAATTGGAAAAAGGGAATGTTTCCAAAAATATCTTGGCTGTCGGCGGATATATGTCCGATGTATGGGACGGATCCTATGGGGCATGGGATGATGTTTTCTTCGCTACCAGTTTATCGGATGCAACAAAAGTTATTGCCGAATATGTGCCGGAAGGGTACATCAATGCCCCCCATATGATGATGCGGGCCGGGGCGACCTTCCGTAATATGGCTGGTGATGAATTGGCCGATATGCGTCAAATGTTGCCGATATCCGGCCAACGGACGAGAATTGCACCGAATGCGAAAACACGCCGTCCGGCCTATTATACACGCGGTCGGGCCGGTGGCGATCGGCCGATGTATCAACCCTATGTCCGGCAACGAATTGAGCCGGATATGTCCTCGCGCCGGTCGGTTTATACAAACGGAAGCCGTGGCGGCTATCGGACGGATAAGGGAGGTATTTGGGCCAAACCGTTCTATTTGACAATGACGCAGGATGCCGATCGGGGGATTTCGGGGTATGATTATGATTCCTATGGATTAGCCGTTGGTGTTGATCGTCGGATGGGCCGATGGACGGTTGGTTTATCCGGCCTGTATGCCCAAGGCGATTTTGAACAGGATAATAAAGTCATTGAAGCCGATGTTGATACCTGGGGTGTGGGATTATACGGCAGCTATCATTTGGCACGGGTTCCGGTTTTTGTGGATTTATTTGCCTCTTACATCCATAACAGTAATGAAGCCAAACATAAAATTAAATCGGCCGGTGCTGTCTTAAAGGCGGATTATGATACCGATTCAATGGGGGCAGGCTTTGCCGTCGGATATGATATTTCCTTTGCGGGTCGGTTATTCCTGACGCCTAAAATCGGGTTTAATTATGCCCGGTTGTCATCGGATGATGTCAATGAAAAGGGGATAGCCCCCATTATCATGCGGGTTAAAAATCCGGATATCAACTCATTACAATTACCGGTTGAAGTGCGAATGGCTTTCCCGATTGCAACCCGGTCGTTTGAGTTGATGCCGGAGATGCATTTCCGCTATACGCATGATTTCGGTGATACGGATTACCAATCAAAAGCCTATATTCAGGGAACGGATGTGGTGTTGAAATTGGATAACGTCGGATTACCGGAAAATCTGTTTACTTTGGGCGGATCGTTGGCCTATACAATGGGGGCGCATGAACTGTCCGGCCGGTATGATTTTGAATTCGGGGACGGATTGTCCAGTCATCTATTTAATGTGGGATATAAATATCTATTCTAAATCAGGAACCGATTGCTTTTTTCAGGCAATCGGTTTTTTTTATATCTTAGTTTGAAAAATGCGATAAGGATGAAAAGTGCCGTTTTTAAATCGGACCAGGCCGATTAACCTGTCTTGACACATCAGACATAAAATTTCATTTTCTGGAACGGATTGCGCTAAATAAGGTTGAACAGAACCCCGGGAAAGTCGCTGTCCCTGACATAACCGGAGTGTTTCCGATTCTGGTAGAGTTAATTTTACAAAGTGATCTAGGGCCGTTTCAATCGGCAAAAAGGAAACGGTCGGATTTTTCGTATCAAAACAAGATAACGGTAAGGCCTGATTGATTGAAAAAGGACCGCAAGTCAGCCGCCGTAAAATAGAAATATGCCCCAGGCATCCCAGTAGGCGACCGATATCTCGTCCCAAAGAGCGGACATAGGTGCCTTTGCCGCAAACGACCCGGAAATCGGACGTATCACCATCATGTTTTAATAATGTCAAACTGTCAATTCGAACAGGGCGTTTTTTCAATATAACGGCTTGACCCGAACGGGCCAAATCATAAGCACGTTTTCCGTTGATTTTTAGGGCTGAGTAAGCCGGTGGTTCCTGATCAATCACACCGGTAAAACGGGATAAAACGGATTCAATATCAGATACGGTCGGTCGGGAAAGGCTGGATTGAACAACTGACCCGGCACGGTCATCTGTGGTCGTTTCTGCCCCCCAGGTGACTTGAAAATCATACGTTTTTTGCCCGTCCATGACGAAGGGAATCAGTTTGGTCGCATGTCCCAGTGCAATTGGTAATACCCCTGTTGCCAAAGGGTCCAATGTTCCAGCATGGCCGATTTTTTGCGGGGTTAGGGCCCATTTTAGTTTCGATACAACGGTTGTTGAACCGATATCAAGCGGCTTGTCAATAACCAACCAACCGTTAATCTTGTTTGTATTTTTCAACATCAGCCCGCACTTTCGGATTGTTCAGTAAGTCATCCATGGCCTTTGTTTCTTCAAACCGAATATCGGATTTAAAAACAATATCCGGCACAATCCTAAGGCGAACCATTTTTCCGATACGATATCTGAATTTTCCTTTATTTTCATTCAATAAGGCTACCTGTTCATCTGTGTCAACCGGTGGAATTCCCCGCACCAAAATGGTTGCATAGGACATATCCGGGGCGATTTTAACATCCGTAATCATGGTGTAGGCCGGTTTTAATCCGGCGATAAATAAATTGTCTTCAATAAACATTTGGCCTAAAACGTGTCGGATTTCTTCCGCAACACGCAGTTGGCGTTGAGTAGGTTCTTTGCTTTGTGACATAAACAGCCTCCGTTTCCTTTTGGGTTAGCGTATAGCATATTTTTTGCAAAAAGTCCAGTTGACTTTTTATGCTATCCGTGATAGAACCAAAACATCAATCAACAAAAGGAGACATCTATGACAATACAACGCACATTTTCAATGATTAAACCGGATGCGACGGCGCGGAACATTACGGGTAAAATTAATGCAAAAATTGAAGCAGCCGGCTTAAAAATCGTGGCCCAAAAACGGATTTGGATGACGCTGGTTCAAGCCGAAACATTCTATGGAGAACATAAAGGTAAGCCGTTTTTTGACGAGTTAGTCTCCTTTATGACTTCGGGACCGACAATCGTTCAGGTTTTGGAAGGGGATAACGCCATTGCTCATTACCGGGAAATCATGGGTGCCACCAATCCGGAAAAGGCGGCCCCCGGCACATTGCGGGCCGAATTTGCCGAAAGCATGGGCCGGAATAGTGTTCACGGTTCCGACTCGGAAGCCAGTGCTGCCCGTGAAATTGCCTATTGGTTCGGTGGCAACGAAATCGTGGGATAACGGATGAAAATCAATCGAAAAACAGCCGGCTTGCTGATTTTTTTAATTCCGGTGTTGATTATCGGTTCTTTTGTGTTGTTTCATCGGCCAGCCCCTTTGGTGTCGGTTGTTATGCCGGTATATAACGGGGCGGCCTATTTGGACCGTTCTATTAACTCAATCCTGAAACAAAGTTATCCTGATTTTGAATTGATTATGATAGAGGACGGATCCTCGGATAACAGTTGGCAAATCTTGCAGAATTATGCAGCCAAAGATCCTCGAATCCGGTTATTGAAAAATGATCGAAATCGGGGAATTTCTTATTCCCGAAATCGGGGGAATGATGCGGCCCGCGGCAAATATATTATGATGATGGATCAGGATGACGACAATCATCCGGACCGTATTTTAAAACAGGCGGCCTATATGGAATCCCATCCGGAATTGACCATTTCGGCAACACCGTCACAAAGTGGTCATGAATGGTTTAAATTTCAAAGCGATGAACTCATTAAATATGGCCTGTTTTTTAATAATAATTACGGACATCCGAATTTGATGGTTCGACGGGATTTTTTGAAAAAAAACAATATTCGGTATAATTTGGACTATAAGTGTGCCAACGATTATGAATGGTTGATTCAAATTCGGGATAAGGGTGGCGTATTTGGGGGAATGTCCGAAGCCCTGTTTATCTATAACGGACCGAATTATTCTGCCGAAGGTGGCCCTTGTTATGAAGAATCGAGAAAAATTATGCGTCGTTGGTCAGAATTGGATATCGGGATGGAACAGTATGTTTGCAATATTATGGAACTGATCTTGTCGGATTCCAAATATCAACGTATGTTTTCTGATAGTTTTCGAACTACAATTAGGGAAAATCGACAGAAATTATGTCATTCGCTTCAAAAATAATTAAAACGCCCCTGTCCCTGTTTTATATAACGGCCTTTTTAAAGTCGCAGATGTTCCTGTTGCCGGTGTTGTATTTGTTTTACCTGTCAAACGGATTGACGACAGCGGATTATTTTTTGTTTCAGGGGCTAATCGTCCTGATTAACGTGCTGTTGCAGGTGCCGGCCGGTGCAATAGGCGATTGGATTTCGCGAAAAAAAATCGTTTTGATTTCCTATACATTATTTTTGGGCCGAATAGTCTGTTGGCTGTTTTGGTCGGGACCGTGGATAGTCTTTATCGGGGAGTTTTTGTATGCGCTGTCCAAAGCTTTATTTGATACGGTTGAATCCCCTTACCTGTATGATTTGTTAAAGAAACGGCATAAAGAGCATAAAATGGTTCGGGCCTA
>JAFTEW010000012.1 GCA_017453485.1 Alphaproteobacteria bacterium
GCTTATAATAGGCGGCAATGTGATGTGGGTCTCGCTTATCGGTGTTGCACTGTTTTCCATGACTATGGCTTCAACGCTCGGTATTCTGGTCTCCGCCGCGCCAAAACACCCTCTTATGGCTTACGGCGTTACCACAACGGGTCTGCTTGTGGGCACTATACCCGCGTTTTATCCGCCCGTTAAAAAGGAACGGTAATCTTTTTTACGAGTAATCGCGTTCAAAACTCTTCGGTGAACGTGCATATCCGAACGGATTTGACGACATTACCTGAACCGGCTCTTTGGCGGCATCGGCTAATGCGTTCCGACCAACATTTTTACGACGTTGGAAACGATCCTCCGATTCCCGGTATTCTTGTGTATCCCCGATAAACGGTTTGAATAATGCATATTCCTGTGTTCTATTCTCATAGGATGTTGCACCTAATCGCTTGCTGACACAAACCATACCGGCTGTTTTCATGGCGGCCGCATATCTTTTTTTATCTTCTAATGTCGTGGACTGTTCATACAACGATTTAACCAGCGGAGCCCCCGTCAGAATGGCATCGTGCACCATATTTGATCCCTTTGGAGCCAAGAGCGGCGTCAACCGCAATAATGTTTCGGCCTGTTTTGGCAACAGGGTTGATTGTCGCGACCGAACTGCCCGAATGAAGTGATAAATTTTTTGGGGTTCACCAATCTGTAAACCGCGTTGCGCCAAAGCATCATCGGTCATACGACCCAGTTCGTTCATGAACTGAATAGATTCAATCAACTCTTTTTCCGTAAAGGCAGATGATCTTAACGATGATGATTGTGTGTAAATCATGATTTAGCCTCCCTTATCCATATTAAGATTATTGTATCACAATTTTAAAAAAAAGTCAATGTCCCCCACTTGAAAAGCCCGAAAACAGGCCTATATTATCTCAATAAATAACATTGTATGTAAAGGAGATTATCATGTCATCAGAAACATTAGAGTTCAAAGCCGAAGTTGCCAAAGTCTTGGATATTGTGATTCATTCGTTATATTCCAATCACGAAATTTTCCTACGGGAATTGATTTCCAATGCATCGGATGCCTGTGATAAATTACGATATGCCCTGTTGACACATCCGGAATTGGTGAAGAACGAGGGCTTTAAAATCACAATTCGACCTGATTCAAAGGCTAAAACTTTAACGATTACCGACAACGGTATCGGAATGAATAAAGAAGATTTAATCAATCACTTGGGCACAATTGCCCGGTCCGGGTCGGCCGAGTTTATGAAAAATTTAACGGGGGACAAGCAAAAAGACATGGCCCTTATCGGGCAATTCGGGGTCGGCTTTTATGCCTCATTTATGGTGGCCGATCGGGTTCAAGTTCTGACGAAAAAAGCCGGTGAAGCGACCGGTTGGCTCTGGGAATCGACCGGGGCCGGTTCCTTTACGATTAAAGAAGACAAAAATGCCCCGCAAGGCACGGCCATTACCCTGTTCTTGAAAAAGGATATGATGGATTATTTAGAGCCTATTCGCATTCGCCATTTGGTCAAACAATACTCGGATCATGTTGATTTCCCGATTGTTCTGATTGAAAACGGTCGGGAAGACACCATCAATGCCGCCGGTGCGATTTGGACACGGAATAAATCGGAAATTACCGAAACGCAATATAAAGATTTCTATCAATCCGTATCCCATGCCTTTGATACGCCGTGGATGACGTTGCATTATCGGGCCGAAGGGGTGATAGATTATACGGCGCTGATGTTTATTCCGACAAAGCCCCCGTTTAACCTGTTTCAACCGGACAGAAAATCGGGGATCCAACTTTATACCAATCGGGTTTTTATCACCGATGATATGAAGGATTTAATGCCTTATTTTCTGCGTTTTATGACCGGTGTAATTGATACGAACGATTTGCCCCTGAACGTTAGTCGTGAGATGCTGCAAGCCACTCCTGTTATGGCCAAAATCAAAAAAGGAATTGTGCATCGCATTTTGTCCGAATTGAAAAAACGGTCAGAAAAACCGGATGATTATAAAACCTTTTGGGACAGTTTCGGTATTGTTTTTAAAGAAGGCCTGTATGAACCGATTGATGAACGGGAAGAGGTTGCCGAACTTTGCCGTTTTCGGACGACAGCCGGGGATGAACTGGTTTCTTTTGCCGATTATGTTAATCGGATGAAACCGGGACAGGAAAATATCTACTATTTGACGGGAACGGATTTGGAAACAATGAAAGTTAATCCGCAACTGGAAGGTTTTGCTGCCCGCGGGATAGAAGTATTATTGCTGACAGATCCGATTGATGAATTTTGGGTCCAGACCTATTCGGAATATAAAGGTAAAAAGATTGTATCCGTTATGCATGCCCGGGACGATATTGCCAAAATCAAAGTGGAAAAAGACGATAGCCCGACACTCGGTGCCAAGGAAAGTGAAGCCTTGATGAAAAAGATAAAAGAAATCTTGGGTGATGCCGTTGGCGATATTAAAATGACGGACCGATTGACGAAAAGCCCGATGGCTTTGATTACGCCGGAAGGGCAGATGAGTTTGAACCTGGAACGATTGATGAAAGCCAACGGTCAGCCAACCAATTTTAACAGCCAGCGCATTTTGGAAATTAACGGCAAACACCCGGTTATTCGGAAGTTATCTGAACTGGTCGGTCGAAAGGATTCGGATTCTGTCCTGTCTGACGGCATTTGGGTTTTGTTTGATGAAGCACTGATTGCCGAAGGGGAACCGATTAAAAATCCGTCGGCCTTTAATGAACGGCTGACGCGATTTATTTTATCGGGATTGAAGTGATTTAAACTTCCCCGTTTTTGATTAAAACTTCGGCCCCGATTTGATAGGCCTGTTCGCGTAGTTCCGGGTCCTCTATTTGGGCAATACGCTTGTTTAAATCGGCTTTTTCGGAATCGGTCAAAGAGCGTTTCGTCAGAGAGGGTTTTTGCGCCAATTGAAAAGCACCCTGCTTAATTTTAATGTGGGCAACGGCCGGATATCCGAAAAATGTATTGATTCGCTCAATGACTTTTGTCTTTTGGTGCTCGAACAGCATAGCGAAGGCTCCACCGGAACTTTTGACGTGCAACGTCCCGTCGGATCGTTTATCGCGATCAAAAACCAACTTTTCAGGATGAATCCCTCGGGCCAAATCCGGTCCGACAATATTTTCCCATTCGGATAAAATATCAACTCCGACAAATCCCCGTTTCCCCAAAATCGGTCGCGCAATGGTCAGGACCTCTTTTGTCAAAGGGGCTAAGCCTTCAAAAGAACGCCGGGCATACTCCGTTTTTTTACATTTTTCTGTCATATGCATATTGTTCCATAAACGAATCATGGAAAGCCTGGTATCGGTTTTCTTCAATAGCCAGCCGAATCTGGCGCATTAAATTCTGATAAAAATGAATATTATGCCAGGTCAGCAACATTGCTCCCAAAATCTCACCGGCGCGGAACAGGTGATGAATATATCCCCGTGTGTAATTTTGACATGTCGGACAAGTGCAGGTTGCATCTAACGGATTGTGGTCATCTATATGGCAAGCATTTCGCATATTTAATACACCGTGACTGGTAAAGGCCTGACCGGTGCGCCCAGACCGAGACGGCATCACGCAATCAAACATATCCACACCGCGCAGAACCGATCCGACAATATCGCTGGGGCGACCGACCCCCATCAGATACCGGGGTCTATCATCCGGCAAAGCACAAGCCGTATAGTCTAAAACGGAGAACATCATATCTTGACCTTCCCCGACGGCCAATCCTCCGATGGCATATCCGTCGAATCCGATGTCGGTCAATGCCTTGATTGATTGTTCCCGCAAATCCCGGAACATACCGCCTTGGACAATACCGAACAAGCCATAGCCTTTTCGATCAATAAAGGCATCCTTTGATCTTTTTTCCCATCGCATGGACCGTTCCATTGATTTTTTCACAACACTTTTTTCCGCGGGATATTTGACACATTCATCAAAGGCCATCGTAATATCCGAATCCAATAAATTTTGAATTTCCATAGACCGTTCCGGGGACAGCATAAATCGTTCGCCGGATAAATGTGAATTAAAGGCGACCCCTTCTTCGGTAATTTTCCGCAGACCTGACAGGCTCATAACCTGAAAGCCGCCCGAATCCGTTAAAATCGGACCCGGCCAGTTCATGAATCGATGCAGTCCGCCGAAAGCCGCTACTCTTTCGGCCGATGGGCGCAACATTAAGTGATAGGTATTCCCCAAAATAATTTCTGCGCCGGTGGCCCGAACCGCTTCGGGGGTCATGGCTTTGACCGATCCGACCGTTCCGACCGGCATGAAAGTCGGGGTCTGAACATGACCGTGTGCCGTTTCCAAAATGCCGCGGCGTGCTTTTCCGTCTTCTTGTAATTTTGTAAATTTTAACATGGACAAAGAACTCTTTCTGTGGTATAAAATACGAAATTTTGATGATTATAGCAGATAAAGGACAAAATATCAATGGAAAAACAAGAGCAAAAGAAAAGTTGGTGGTCGGATATTAAGGGCTTATTGTTGGCCGTATTGGCGGCATTGGCCATTCGTTCAGTTTGGTTTGAACCGTATAACATACCGTCCAGTTCTATGGTGCCGACATTGTTGGTCGGAGATTATTTAATCGTTTCCAAATACAATTACGGTTATTCCAAACATTCTTTTCCCTTTTCCATACCGTTGATTCCGCACGGACGTTTATTCGGGCATGCGCCGGAACGGGGGGATATTGTTGTGTTTAAAGTGCCGACAAATAATAAGGTTGACTATATCAAACGCGTTATCGGTTTGCCGGGTGATCGGATCCAGATGCAGGGTGGCCGCCTTTACATCAATGATTCTTTGGTCCCGCGTGAAAAGATATCCGAAGAAGATTGGGTGGTGGAGCAGGAAGGCTCTGTCCACTATACCAAGTATATAGAAACCCTGCCAAATGGGGTGAAACATTTCATCTATGAACGGTCTGATACCATGATGCAGGATGATACCGAAGTTTTTACCGTCCCCGAGGATTATTATTTTATGATGGGCGACAATCGGGATAATTCCCAGGACAGCCGTTTCTTCGGTTTTGTTCCGGCTGAAAATTTAGAAGGGAAAGCCCGCTTTATTTTCTATTCCAATAACGGCAGCGGTGATTTTTGGCAATTCTGGAAATGGAAAGATTCATTGCGTCTGAAACGATTTTTCCGGGGATTATATCAATGATGAATATCAATAAGTCACTACTGAATCAGGCATTGACCTTGTCCGGCCACGGAAAAAAAGCAGCCTATGAACGGTTAGAATTTTTGGGGGATCGCGTTGTCGGATTGGTTGTGGCAGAATTGCTGTATAAAACTTTTCCGACCGAGGCAGAAGGACCGATGGCTAAACGTTTTGTCGCATTGACACGGGAAGAAGCTCTGGCCGAAATTGCCGATCAAATCGGCCTGCCGGACAAATTGATAACAAACGAAGATGAACTCAGGCATAATGCTTCCGTCTTGTCTGATGTCTGTGAAGCCGTTGTGGCGGCTTTGTATTTGGATAAAGGATTGAAAGCGGTTAAAGAATTTATGATACCGCTTTGGATGCCGCTGATACAATCGGAAACACAAATTCCCCAAGATGCCAAATCGGCTTTACAAGAATGGTCCCAAAAGAAATACAAGGAATTGCCGGTCTATCAATTGGTCGATCGAAACGGACCGGATCATCAGCCCACCTTTACGGTTCAAGTTCAAATCCGAAACAAAAAAGTGATCGGTCAGGGAAATTCAAAAAAAACGGCTGAACAAAATGCGGCCGAAGAATTTTTAAAGGAAATAAAAAATGGATATAAATAGTCAACACTTTGCTTTTGTGGCTGTTTTGGGGGCTCCGAATGCCGGAAAATCCACTTTGGTCAACCGGTTGGTCGGGGCAAAAGTATCCATCGTATCCCCCAAGGTTCAAACGACCCGTTCCCGTATTCGGGGCATTTTGGTCGAAGAAAACACGCAATTGGTTTTGGTTGATACGCCGGGGATTTTTAAACCGGCCAGACGCTTGGATCGGGCAATGGTGGCTTCGGCCTGGACAGAAGCAGAAGATTCCGATTTGCGTCTGCTGTTGGTGGATGTCAGTAAAGGGATCAATTCGGATACACGGGCCATTGTCAAACAATTAAAGCAAAATAAACAAAAGGCCGTTTTGGTTCTAAATAAAATTGATTTAGTCAGTAAAGATCAATTATTGCCATTGATTGCCGATTTAAATCAGGAAAAGATTTTTACGGATACTTTTATGATATCGGCTGAGACCGGTGAAAATACGGATGAATTAAAACAATACCTGATATCCCGGGCACCAAGGGGGTTATGGATGTTCCCCGGGGATGAACTGTCGGATTTACCGAATCGGTTATTTGCGGCCGAAGTCACCCGCGAAAAATTATTTATGCATTTACAGAAAGAATTACCCTATATGCTGGCGGTTGAAACCAATCAATTTCAGGAACAAAAAAACGGTATTCGGATTGAACAAACCATCTATGTAGCGCGAACCGCTCAAAAATCTATCGTTTTGGGACATAACGGCAGCATGATTAAGAAAATCGGCGCGGCTGCCCGTTTTGAATTGTCTAAATTATTTGATCGCCCCGTCCACCTGTTTTTATTTGTCAAAGTCAAAGAAAATTGGCAGGAAGATCCCGCCCAATATTCGGATTGGGGGCTGGATTTTAATGCCTGAATTATCAACCGAGCAAGCGCTTGTTTTGTCCGGTCGTCGGTTCGGAGAAAGAAGTTGGATTGTCACGATATTTACGAAAGATTACGGACGTTTGTCCGGTGTTTATCGCCAAAAAAAAATGCCGGAAATCGGCACGTTGGTTAAGGCCCGTTGGCAAGCCCGCCTAACAGAGCAATTGGGGACGATTTATTTGGAAGAAACGGTTCCGATGGCTGTTGATTTTTTAGATGATTCAAAGCGATTGGCCTGTCTGTCATCGGTTTGTGCTTTGTTAAATGATGTCCTGCCCGACCGACAGAATTTTTCAGAATTATATGAAATAACGATTTCTTTCCTACGACAGTTAAGCCGGGATGATTTTTTAAAAAATTACGTTTTGTTTGAAAAACAATTATTGTCTGAAATTGGTTTCGGGTTGGATTTATCCGGTTGTGCCGGCGGGGGAAATCCGAATGATCTGGCATATGTTTCTCCGAAGACCGGACGTGCCGTCAGTCGCGAAAAAGGTCTGCCCTATCATGACAGATTATTGATTTTACCGAAATTTTTATGGCAGGAAGACGTTGCATCCCTTACGGATGTTCAAGCGGGATTATTATTGACGGGATATTTTTTGACGATGCATACTCCTAAACATCGCTTGCCCCGAATCCGAGAGCAATTATTGTAATATTTTCCGAAATCCGATATAAAAAAACAGTTGACTTTATGCTCTGTTTCTTTCATAATGCGGAAAAAGATTTAAAAAGGAAAAAACGATGGGATTTAATTGTGGAATTGTCGGATTACCGAATGTCGGAAAATCAACTTTATTTAATGCGTTAACGGCTACCGTAAATGCGCAGGCGGCCAACTATCCGTTCTGTACGATTGAACCGAATGTCGGCCGTGTTGCCGTTCCGGATGATCGATTGAATATTTTGCAACAAATAGATAAAGCCGAGAAAATTGTCCCGACACAACTGGAATTTGTTGATATTGCCGGACTTGTCAAAGGGGCATCCAAAGGGGAAGGACTTGGCAATCAATTCCTGGCCAATATTCGTGAGGTTGACGCCGTTATCCACGTATTGCGGTGCTTTGATGATACGGATGTTGTGCATGTAGAAGGCTCCGTTGACCCCATTCGGGATGCCGAAACGGTTGAAACGGAACTGATGTTAGCGGATTTGGAAAGTTTGGAAAAACGCATTGTCGGTGTTCAGAAAAAAGCCCAGGCCGGTGACAAAGAATCAAAACAACTTTTGACCGTTATGCAACCGGCTTTGGATATGCTTCAAAACGGCAAGCCCGCCCGATTGGCCCGTCCGACGGATGCGGATTTGCAAAAATTGTTCGATGGTCTGTATTTATTAACGGGGAAGCCGGTCCTATATGTCTGTAATGTGGATGAAGGAGCGGCGGCAACCGGTAATGATTATTCAAAACGGGTTTTTGAAATGGCGGAAAAGCAGGGGAATAAGGCTGTTGTGATTTCTGCTGCAATTGAATCCGAAGTGGCACAGTTGACGGATCCGACGGAACAAAAGGAGTTTTTGGAGGCTTTGGGATTGCAGGAAACGGGATTAAGCCGAATCATTAAGGCCGGGTATGACTTGTTGGGGTTGGAAACATTTTTTACCAGCGGCCCCAAAGAATCTCATGCCTGGACAATGAAAAAAGGATGCTTGGCACCTCAGGCGGCCGGCATCATTCACACAGATTTTGAAAAAGGCTTTATTCGGGCCGAGGTCGTATCCTATAATGACTATGTTCAATTTCACGGTGAATCCGGTGCCCGTGAAAACGGCAAATTGCGTCAGGAAGGAAAAGCATATATCATGCAGGACGGAGACGTCGTTCATTTCTTGTTTAATGTGTGATAATTGAAAGAGGGGAAAATTATGGCAATTGTTGCATGGCGTGAACAAATGAGTTTAAATTACCTGCCCCTGGATCAGGAGCATCAGGCTTTTTTGAAGGTTGTTAATTATTCCATAACGGCGGCTCATGCCGGTGATTTTGATGGTATGGAACGTGTTTTTGAAGCCTGCTATGATTATGTGCGCAACCACTTTTCCCACGAAGAAGATATTATGGAACGGATTTCTTTTCCGGATATGAAAGCGCATATGCAGGCTCATCGCACGTTCATCAAAAATATATCGGAATTTCGTCAAAAATACGAAAAGGCTGCCACTCCGGTCAAGAAGAAAGAGGCTGCCGTTAAAACAGCGGATTTTTTAAGTCTATGGCTTATCGGTCATATTTTAAGCCGCGATAAATTGTTAAAGCCGTATTTGGTGCGTCTGCGGAATTTGCCGCCGCGTATGAATTATGATTCCCCGCTGGGTGTTTAATTCTGCCGGTTTATTAACCATAAATTAACTAAATTATTCCTAAACTGATTCCGTTTTTATATTAACCTTATTGACGGAAAGGAAGAAAAATGTCATTTGGAATAGTTTTATTATTATTGGCGTTACTCGCTGTTTATAATTGTGCCGTTATGGTACGTCAGGGCTATCAATACACGATTGAGCGACTGGGGCGCTTTACTAAGGTATTGACACCGGGCTTTCATATTATTGTTCCATTTTTTGATAAAATCGGGGCAAAGTTGAATATGATGGAACAGGTCTTGGATGTTCCCTCCCAGGAAGCCATCACCAAAGATAACGCCATGGTGCGTGTTGACGGGGTTTAGTTCTTTCAAATTCAAGATGCCGTGAATGCTGCCTATCAGGTTCGCAATTTACATCAGGCTATTTTGAACCTGATTATGACGAACATTCGAACCGTGATCGGTAGTATGGAAATTGATGAACTGTTGTCCCAACGGGATATGATTAACCATAAATTGCTTTCTGTTGTGGATGAAGCAACAATTCCCTGGGGGGTAAAGGTCACACGTGTTGAAATTCGGGATATTACGCCGCCGCGGGATTTGATTGATGCCATGGCTCGTCAGATGAAGGCTGAACGGGAAAAACGGGCAACGATTTTGGATGCCGAAGGTATTCGTCAGGCTGAAATCTTGCGGGCGGAAGGTGAAAAACAATCCGCTATTTTGGATGCCGAAGGTAAAAAAATGGCTGCTTTCCTGGAAGCCGAGGCCCGTGAACGCGCTGCCGAAGCCGAAGCCAATGCCACCAAAATGGTATCTGACGCTATTGCCAAGGGGAACATGAATGCCTTAAATTACTTCTTGGGGCAAAAGTATATTGAAGCCTTACAAGGCATTGTCACATCTCCCAATCAAAAATTGTTGATGTTGCCGATAGATACGGCAAATGTGGCCGGATCTTTGGCCGGTATTGCCGAAGTTGCCAAAGAGATCCTGAAACCGACAGAAACAAAAACACATAAGAAATAAGGAGTTCGAATCATGTCATTGTGTATGATTTGGTTGACCGTCGGTGTCAGTTTGGCTATTTTGGAACTGATTGTCCCGGGAACATATTTGATTTGGTTTGGATTTGCGGCGTTGACCGTATCCGGCATGACGTTTTTCATACCGGACATGACCATCCTGTGGCAATTGGTTTGGGTATCGCTGTTTTCGGTTTTATTTACCTTAATTGGCTGGAAAGTCTATGGTCGCCTGATATTTAAATCCATTATTCCGGAAAAATATCGGAATTTGAACGACCCGATTGCACAATTAACCGGCAAGGTTGTGAAAGTGACCGCCGTCAAAGGGGATAAAATTCAGGTTGCCGTCGGAGATACCGTTTGGCCAGCCGTTTCGGATGACACCTTTAAAGTTGGAGAAAATGCCGTTATTTCAGGTAGTTCTAACAATGTTGAATTGACAATTAAAAAATTACTTGACAAAAAGACAAAAAAGAAGTAAAATGGCGACTAAGAACGGGGCACGGGCTTGTTATGGTAATACCCCTCATAATCTCATTTCAAAATCACCTTCTGGTCTGTGACCGTTCTTAACATTCTTGATAAAAGAATAAGATGCGTTGAAAGTTTCTCCTCAACGCATTTTTTTTATAAAAAAAGTATCGGCCGGGCCCCCCCGACCGAAAAGATGTATTAAACCAAAAAGTGGGAACTACTCACACAAGGCTTCGAAAACGCCAGTGGTGCGACTGCCCCCATGGTTAGTGACTTGACCATTACTTAGATTGATTACAAACGCATTGCAGGAACTGTAATCCGTATCTGTCCAAACAGTATCACTATTCCATGCTCCTCTGAGGGCTTGCATCTTCGCACTCTGATTCGTCACAACGTCGTCACAGGTTGCCACATCCAGCGCACAACAAAATCCCCTCATCGTTGATCCAAAGACCGTTTCGCCATTCTTATAACAATCCAACCGGTTGTTATCAATCTTGATTAATCGTTTCCCGTATGCTTCACACCAATTCTTCGCACTCCACCAATTCATCGTTCTGATACTCTTCCGTAACGTCCCGAAGCCACTCACGCTCTTGTCCTCATATGATACGGAACTCAGGGCTGTGCACGTCCCGCCCGTCACATCGGTGCAACTGCTGGCCGTAATTTGGCAAAATTCTGTGCCGGCGCAATCGGAATTGGTGGTGCATCCGTCGGTATTTTTAACACATGTGCCGGCCACACCGCCCGCTGTTGTGCAGATTTCCCCCACCGCACAACACGTCCCGTTCGCCGAATCGCAGAGAGTCCGTCCCGCCGGGCAGGCGCACGAACCATCCTGACATGTCATATCCCCCGTGCATGCCGGATCACATGTTGCGCCGGCATCTTCCCCACCGGCATTACTCGGGACCGATTTCTTTGTCAGCGTATTATTGAACACAAACTCAATGGTGTTGGCTTCACCTTGGTCACAGGATCCTGATTGTCCCGATTCATCCGTATTGATGGCAACATCCTCCGGGACTTTCCAATACATACC
>JAFTEW010000013.1 GCA_017453485.1 Alphaproteobacteria bacterium
GAAGATATCATGTTTTATGGATTCTCGCTTTCGCAAGAATGACAAGCGGACTTTATTGTTTATGGATTCTGAAACGAGTTCTGCATGACACGGTGTTTTGTTTTTCTGATTTTGTGACATTGTTTGTTCCTTTCGTATTTTATAAAATCGCCACAGCCCAGCCGAATCGGGCTTTATTACAGGATACATAAATCAACGTTTATGTCCCCCCCTGAAATTTTGGAAAATTGGGAAAAACAAAAGGAACGGATTTGGAACAAAATCCGTTCTTACATTCTGAAATCATTAACAAAAACGATAAGATAAAAAATTTTCAAAAAAATGAAAAAAAATGTTTACTTTAAACCTTGCTTTATGTCCCCGGCAGGAAATCCGATGGATATTGACCCAGCGTATTTATGGATTGTCCGCTTGCGCAAGGATGACATAAAGTCTTATGTGCTTGGGGATATCCGGTTTAATTAAACCCGATAATGACTTTTGAAAACGGATTTTACTTTCTTCTTTCCTGAAAAAACACCGACATAAAGCCGGTGTTCTCTGTTTAAAAACTATCGATCCTGCCCTATATCCCGTGGGCGTTGCGGGGTAGTGTTCCCAACCGTCTTTGCAATAGGAGTTTCTTGAACCGGAACCTCCCGCGGATAACCCCGCTCCGGGTCCCGATTATCAAGTCCGCACGGGTAAACAGTCGCATTGGTAAAGTTTGTATGTTTTAATTCATTCATGGCAAACCTCCTTTTGTCTAGTTTTTCTATCTTTATACTTTCAGACTATCACGGATTTTAAAAAGTGTCAACCCCTTTTTTTGCTTTTTTGCAAAAATTTAGTCTTTTCGAAAGTTTTGAGAACGATGGAACGACAAAGCCTCAGCCATATGATGCTCGGTTAGGATATCAACGCTGTCCAAATCCGCAATGCTGCGGGCAACCCGAATCATACGGTGATATCCGCGTCCAGACAACATCAGCCGTTGGGCCGCCTCTATCAAAAATTTTTCCGCACCGGGAGTCATTGGGGCAATCTTTTCTAAAACAGATCCGTCGGCTTCCGCATTATGGTGAATTTGGTATGTCCGTAACCTGTCAGCCGCAAAAGATCGGGCTTGTTTTACCCGCGATTGGATGGTGGCGGAAGTTTCCCCTTTCTTCTGTCCGCTCAATTCCCAAGGTTGAATGAGAGGAACCTCTATCTGAATATCAAAGCGGTCCAGCATGGGTCCGGAAATACGGGCTTGATATTCCTCGGCACAACGCGGGGCCCGTGAGCATTCATGTCCCGCCAATCCTAAATAACCGCACTTGCACGGATTCATGGCCGCAATCAATTGAAAACGAGCCGGATACGTCACGTGCATGTTTGCCCGAGCCACCGAAACAATACCGGTTTCCATCGGTTGACGAAGTGCCTCTAATGACTGTCGAGAAAATTCAGGTAATTCATCCAAGAATAAAACACCCCTATGTGCCAGAGAAATTTCTCCCGGTCGGGCTTTCAGACCTCCACCAACCATTGCCGGCGTTGAAGCCGAATGATGTGGATTACGATAAGGCCGATCTGTCACAAGCCGCCCATCCCGAAGCAAACCGGCGATGGAATGAATTTGACTGACTTCCAAAATTTCTTCCTGAGTCATCGGCGGTAAAATCGTGCCAAAACGGGAGGCTAACATAGATTTTCCAGAACCCGGCGGACCAACCATCAAAACGTGATGCCCGCCGACAGCGGCAATTTCTAAGGCTCTTTTGGCCGATTCTTGGCCTTTGATATCTGCCATATCCAGCGTTGTTGTGGAAAACTCTTGCGGCTTCTGTATCGGATGGGAGAGTAATTGCCGCCCTTTTAAATGATTAAGTAAGGCCAATAATGAATCAGGAGCATAAATGACCGAATTTCCGGACCAAAGGGCTTCGGCTCCCTGATCGGCCGGACAAATAAATCCCAAATCATGCCGATTAGCCGTGATGGCCGCCGGTAAAACGCCGGAAACGGAACGGATAGTTCCATCCAATCCTAACTCGCCCATCATAATAAAGGGATGAATGTCTTCCGGTGAAATAATACCCATTGCACCCATTAATGCAATTGCAATTGGTAAATCATAATGGGTTCCCTCTTTAACAACATCGGCCGGCGCCAAATTGACCGTAATATGCGCCGCCGGTAGGGATAATCCCAAAGAATGAAGAGCCGAACGAACACGCTCACGGCTTTCGGCAATAGACTTATCTGCCAGCCCCACAATCGTGAACGCCGGCAGACCATTTGTAATTTGAACTTCAATGTCGATCTTCAGGACATGAATCCCGGCAAAAGCGACAGAATGCGTGCAGGATAGCATCTACCACCGCGGAATGTTATTGTTGTTCCGCCATTGACCATCACCAGGGTAGTCCGATGCAGACAAAACATCCTGATATCCGGCAAATTGGGGGAGTCCTTGAACCCGACGATAGCCTTGTTGTTCATAGGACATAATACAACCGGTATCGGCGGCGGCACATTGTGCATACGTATTCGGATAGGTCATATTCTGTAATGTCACAATTGCCGGTTGCGGTTGTGGTTGCGGCATTGTGCGAGCCGTTTGAACAGGGTTGGGCCGCGAATAAGCAATCCAATTTTCTTGCGGTACTGACTTTGGTGTCTTCGGCATCACAATAGCACCCTGTGGCGGATATTGCTGTGGTAATTCCGGATAACCTGATACGGCCGAGCCCAAATAAATCTGTTGTGCCGGTAATTCAATAACAGTTCCATCAGCGGAAATGGTTGCCTGATTTTGACGGTATAACTGATTTTGTGCAGTCGTTTCCGGAGATTTTAACGATTCGGATACGGTCGTTTCTTCCAACAATCCGGTATCTTCTTCATAATACAGTCCTTCATCCGTATCCTTAAAATCAAACATTTGAGCACAACCCGTTATGAATAATAGCGGTAACAAAACTAGACTTTTCTTCATGATGACACCTTTCACAAAATTAAAAACTAAGGAAAGTATATCAGACTTTTTTTTGAAATAAAAGCCCTTTTTTTAAAAAAATAAAAAATTGTAAGAAAAGTATTGCGTTCAAAAATAAAATAAGATATAGTGGCCTTATCAAACAAGAACAAAAGGAGAACATTATGGAAAAAGATAAAGCATTGGAAGCAGCCCTATCACAGATTGAACGGGCTTTTGGAAAAGGGTCTATCATGCGGTTGGGCCAACAGGGTAATGCCGTTGAAATTCCTGCCATTTCTACCGGCTCCATCGGTTTGGATATGGCTTTGGGAATCGGTGGTCTGCCCCGCGGTCGAATTATTGAAATATTCGGGCCGGAAAGTTCTGGGAAAACAACTCTGGCTCTGCATGTGGTGGCTGAGGCCCAAAAGAAGGGCGGCACCTGCGCCTATATTGATGCGGAGCATGCATTGGATCCGGCCTATGCCGGAAAACTGGGTGTGAATATCAACGATTTATTGATTTCACAGCCGGATACAGGGGAACAAGCCCTGGAAATTGCGGATACACTGGTACGTTCCGGAACGATTGATGTATTGGTTGTCGATTCGGTGGCGGCTCTGGTTCCAAAAGCAGAATTGGAAGGTGAAATGGGGGATTCACATATGGGCTTACAGGCTCGATTAATGAGCCAGGCCCTGCGAAAAATTACGGCTTCGGTTGCACGGGCAAATACACTTGTTATTTTTATTAATCAGATTCGAATGAAGATCGGTGTCATGTTTGGTAATCCCGAAACGACAACCGGCGGCAATGCTTTAAAATTCTATGCATCTGTTCGATTGGATATTCGCCGTATCGGGGCTATTAAGGACCGTGATGAAGTGATTGGTAATCAGACACGTGTCAAAATTGTTAAGAATAAAGTGGCCCCTCCGTTTAAAACGGTTGATTTTGATATCCTTTACGGAGAGGGGATTTCTAAAACCGGGGAATTGATTGACCTGGGAATTAAGGCTGGTATCGTTGAGAAAGCCGGGGCTTGGTTTTCCTGTAAAGGAGAACGGATTGCCCAAGGACGTGAGAATGCAAAACAATACCTGAAAGATCATCCGGAATTGGCGGCAGAGATTGAAAAAGTCATTCGGAATGATGCCAAGGATTTAACACAACAAATGTTGGATGGAGATGAAACAACACCAACTGAATAGGGCTTTTTTGTCATGGTCAGTTTTCCCCCTCTGATTCTTATCAAAGGGGGATTTTATATATGTCTAATGCTGGTTTAAAATCTTATCTGAATATATGGAATAAAAAAAATAGATAGTCAAAAACAAATATTTTCTTGATTTAGATATAAAAAATCCTTATTCTTTCTGCTAACAGGAGGAAGAATATGTTTTATCATGGGACGGAAAATCAAAACGGGAAGACCTTTCTGGGCATTCTACGGCGACTGGCGCTCATTGCCGGTGTGATTTTTATGCTGGTTATTATTGGACAATTGTTTTGGCGTGTCGTATTTGAAGATTCTGCGGCCGAAGACACCATTAAAGAATTAAAAAGCCGCGCCATATCGGCATCTTCACAAATGATTAGCGGACAACAGGAAATTGTCACAGGAGAGTTTGGCTTGGCAACCCGAAGGGGATATCCGGTGATGACTTATCCGATAAACGGTTCTTTTTTTGAAATAGCCCTGTTTAATGTTCCGCGTTCGGTTTGCCGCCGTCTGACTCAAAAGGGATGGCATATGCCGACTTCCATTTACGTCAACGGCACTTTGCATATGGGAATGACGGATTTGTGCTTGGATTATAATCAAATTGCCTTTGAATTCAGTCGGGATTTACAGGAAAATATTTCCAATGCGGATAAGCCTTATAAAACGCACTGCCAGACTGATTCGGATTGCTCCGGTTGTGAAGCTTGTCGCAACGGCCGGTGCCAAACCGGTTGTCAAACCGGGGAAGTTTGCGGACGAACATTAAAGGGGAAAGATGTATGTTGTTCTGAAAGCGAACAGGCGCAAGGATTGTGTTGTTCCTATATTGAAGACGGATTCTGCTGTTGGGGTCGGGGAAAGTGTTGCCCGAAAAATCATCCCATTCGGTTGGAAGATGGCTCTTGCACGGATTGCTATGATTCACGTGTTTTTGCTGTCGGTGATCCTCCTGCGCTGGCGACCTGTCAAAAATTATGTCCGATGAGAACGGATTTCGGATCGGACGCGTTGTGTGCGTTGCCCGTTTGCCGAACGGACCAATTTATGGGGCTCGACGGCTCTTGTCATGCCTGTCATGAAACGGGTGGTATTTTAACAGCACAAAAACAATGTGAGCGTTGCTCAAATCGACTCTTTTCGGACGGTTTATGCTCCCTTCCTTGTCCCGCGGGCCATATTGCTGATCAAACCGGACGGTGTCAAACCTGTGATACGCCGGAATCATTGACTTTAACCGCCGGAGAATCCTGCGAAAACAGTTGTCCCAATCGGGAAATACGGGCTAATCGGTGTGTCTTAAAATCATGCCCGACCGGTTTTATTACCGATCAAAAAGGAAATTGTCTGTCCTGCCAAACGGAATCGGCTTTGATAAATATTACGGCCGAACAATGTCGGCTTTGTCCCAATCGGATATATGATGGTGCAAGGTGTCTGGCAACTTGTGATGAAAACACCTTTCGTTCCGCGGACGGGAAATGCATACCCTGCGATGATACGGGGGCCTTTCCGATTCAGGAAGGTGAAATGGAATGTTTAAAATGTCCGGATCGATTGGCTTTAAGCGGTTATTGTTTTGCAGCCTGTAATCGGGGAGAGTTTCGGGATGCTTTTGGAGCCTGTCGGTCCTGCGCCGATTTAAACAGTTATCCGGTTCAACAATCAGCCATGTGCCAAGTCTGCCCCAATCGATCCGTCTTGCTGCGCCAAATTCAAAACAAGGTCATCCCTTATTGCATGACCCAATATTGCCCAATGGATTATTTTGCGGATAGGATGGGAAGTTGTCATGATTGTTCAATAATTACCGGCGTTATAAACACCACACGACAAGAATGTGAAAAATGTCCCAACCGGATGTGGTCTCCGGTCAATCAAACATGTCTGCTTCATCCGAATTGCCGGTCACAGGAAATAACAGATACTTTCGGAAAGTGCCGCGCCTGTGATGAAGGGATTGAGGTTATTCCCGTTAACGGCTATGAGAGTCAATGTCGAAAGTGTACCAATCGCTATTTATTTGGTTATTGGTGTCGTCGATGTCCGACCGATGTCCAAACCCTGAAAACACGGGAGGGCTGTGAGAAATGCGGTGGAGTCTGGGATAATCGGATTGGCACTTGCACTGAAGCGGCTATTATCAGGAAGCCGAATTAGTTTTACCGGTTCAAAATCTTTTTCAAGTAGCGGCCGGTATAACTGGCGGGGTTGTCGGCCACCTGTTCCGGCGTGCCCGTTGCCACAACCGTTCCACCACCATCACCGCCCTCCGGTCCCATATCAATGATATAGTCTGCCGTTTTAATCACATCCAGGTTGTGTTCAATAACGACAACGGTATTGCCTTGATCAACCAATGTATGCAAGACTTCCAATAATTTTTGAATATCGGCGAAATGAAGACCCGTTGTCGGTTCATCCAGAATATATAACGTTTTACCCGTGCTGCGGCGGGATAATTCCTTGGATAATTTAATCCGCTGAGCTTCCCCGCCGGATAAAGTAATGGCAGACTGCCCTAACGAAATATACCCTAATCCGACCCGTTGCAGTAAGACGCATTTATCATGCAGTGTCGGTATATTTTGGAAGAAATCGGCAGCTTCATCCACCGTCATTGCCAAGACGTCCGCAATGGATTTGTCTTTGTATTTAATCTCTAATGTTTCCCGATTATAACGTTGTCCGTGGCATGAATCACATTCCACATATACATCCGGTAAAAAATGCATTTCAATTTTTAATACACCATCACCTGAACAGGCTTCACAACGCCCGCCCTTTACATTAAAAGAAAAACGACCGGCTTTATACCCGCGGGCTTGTGCTTCAGGCAGGCCGGCAAACCAATCCCGAATATGGGTAAACATACCGGTATAGGTTGCCGGATTGGAACGGGGGGTTCGGCCAATCGGACTTTGGTCAATATCAATAATTTTATCAATATGACCGGCACCGCGAATCCGCTTAAACGGCCCGGCCGGTTCCCGCGATTTATTAATAAGCTGATTAAGGCCCTTGTAAAGTGTTTCAATGACCAGAGATGATTTTCCACCACCCGATACACCGGTCACACAGGTAAATGTGCCCAAGGGAATATCTGCCGTCACATTTTTCAAGTTATTGACCGTAGCTCCTTCAATTGTTAAAAAGTTGCCATTACCGGTTCGCCGTTTTAGGGGCACTTTTATTTGACGCATGCCGGACAAAAATTGACCGGTCGTTGAAATCGGGTTATCAATAATTTGTTGTGGTGTACCTTGGGCAACAATATGCCCACCGTTTTTACCGGCTCCGGGGCCTATATCAATAACATAATCGGCCGTGCGAATAGCATCTTCATCGTGCTCAACAACGATAACCGTATTGCCTAAATTTTTTAAATGTTGTAAAGTTTCCAACAATTTATCATTATCACGCTGATGCAACCCGATAGAGGGTTCATCCAAAACATAAAGAACACCGGTTAGTCCCGATCCGATTTGACTGGCCAAGCGAATACGTTGTGCCTCTCCACCGGATAATGTGCCGGCCATTCGGTCCAAAGACAAATACCCCAGTCCGACATTATTCAGGAATTTTAAGCGATCAATAATTTCTTTCAAAATACGAGCGGCAATTTCCTGTTTTTGTTGTGACAATGTATCTGTCAGGCCACTAAACCAGTTCAAAGCATTGGCAATGGATGTATGCGTTGCCTCGGAAATGTTTTTCCCACCGATTTTGACCGCCAAGGCCTCAGGTTTAAGCCGCAATCCGTGACAGGCTTCGCATGGTGAAGTAGCCTGATATCGGGAAATTTCTTCGCGCATCCAATCTGATTCTGTTTCCATATAGCGCCGCTCCATATTGGGGATAACCCCCTCAAACCCCTTACATCCATAGAGGATAGCCTGTTGTATATCGGCCGATAGTAATCGCCAGGGTTTATCAACATCCAATCCTTTTACGGCTCGCAGCATGGACCGTAAAGCCGTATCATACCATTGGAACCATTCGTTTCCTCGATTCCAGGGGGCAATGGCTCCTTCCCGAATTGTTTTATTCGGGTTCGGTATAACCAATGCCGGATCCACATACTGTTTAAACCCAAGGCCGGAGCAATCCGGACAAGCCCCCTGCGGATTATTAAATGAAAACAGGCGAGGCTCTAAATCCGTAATGGTGAATCCCGATACGGGACAGGCATATTTAGAGGAAAACATTTTGACTTCATGCGTATCCATATGCTCGGTCATAGCCAATCCGTCTGCCAAATCCAAGGCTTTTTCAACAGATTGTGCCAATCGTTCCTGAATGCCTTCCTTAATAATGACCCGATCTACGACAATGGAGATATCATGCTTTTTATTTTTATCCAAGGCCGGTGTGGCATCCATTTCATATATTTGTCCGTCAATTTGAACCCGGGTAAAGCCTTTTTTTTGCCAGTCTGCAATTTCCTTTTTATACTCTCCCTTCCTAGCCCGAATGACGGGCGCCAAAATCATGATTTTGCTACCGGTCGGAAAGGCTGCAATCGTATCCACCATTTGGGAGACCGATTGTGCCTCTATCGGTAAACCTGTCGCCGGCGAATAGGGCACACCAATTCTGGCCCAAAGCAGCCGCATATAATCATAAATTTCTGTCACGGTTCCAACCGTTGATCGTGGGTTTTTTGAAGTTGTTTTCTGCTCAATTGAAATGGCCGGGGATAACCCTTCAATTAAGTCGGCATCCGGTTTTTTCATCAAGTCAAGAAATTGCCGGGCATAGGCCGATAAACTTTCAACATATCGCCGCTGTCCTTCGGCATAGATCGTATCAAAAGCCAAAGATGACTTCCCCGAACCGGACAGTCCCGTAATCACCACCAACTGATCCCGGGGAATATCAACATCGATATTTTTTAAATTGTGTTCACGCGCACCACGAATCTTAACAAATTGTTGCATACTTGACCTCTGTTTATTGGGGCGATATTATACCCGATTTTTCTTTAAAAATCAAGCATTATATTTTTCATAAGCAGCTTTCTTTCGGACATCTTTTGTCCTTGTTTTATCAGTCATCCCGTCTTGAAGATGTGGCGGATCGACGATGGATATTGATTTTGCATACTTATAGATCCCTGCCTGCATAGGAATGACAGAGATAGGGCGTGACGGCCATACTATATCACTATCACTCTGGACCAGACCCGGTGCTTGTAGAAATATCCGATTCGCAGCGGATGTGATGGAGTCGGTAAAGAAGTATAGGTGATAGAGGGATATGAAGCAGAAACTTATATCTTACACCCTAGGCGATTTTGTGTTCCAATAGCGTATCCGGGTTCAGTTCCGATGGGGGCACAAATA
>JAFTEW010000014.1 GCA_017453485.1 Alphaproteobacteria bacterium
AAAAGAAAGATAGAATACGACAAAATTTAAAGACATACGCTACTATACCTTTGGGTCGTAAATTATTATCAAAATTAGATGTGACAAAGGTTGTTCTTCGTGATACGTTAAAATCCTCTAGCGGACCTCAAGGGCAACGAACAGGTATTTTTAAATCTTTCATTGAAACAGATTTTGAAAATCCCAATGAGTTATCAACAATTCATCATGAATTAACACATGCTTTGCAACATCAGCAAGCCTCTGTTACCGCAAAAGAGAAATTGAATGAAATTGATGCCTTTTTAAATCAGGCAAAATTTTTGAAACAGGCAGCTTCAATGGGAATTTTAACAGAAAATGCAGATGATTCTGCATTATTGTACAATTATCAAAAATATAATGGGAATGATGTAGAATATGTAGAAAAATTTTTGTATCCGGAAATATTGTGGATGAGCGATACCTACAATAAAATGTTTAAGGATAATTCTCCAGATTCTGCTACCGAAGCCGATTTTAAATCTTATGCCCAATTGCTGGGGGCCGACGATAAAAGTGCCGAAATATTTGCAAAAACGCTAACTCAAAATTCAGTTGAAAAAATTGAATATGAATCTTCATCCAACGGCGGGGAAACAAAAATAACAAGAAAAGGAAATATGGATTCCGTTAATGAGAATTTAATAGAATATTTTGATATAAATGGCGATAAAATCGAAACCCAAAAAATAGTGTATGATAGCCAGGGAAACTATATATCAGAACGTTTTAATTCAAACGGTATAAAAATTGAAACGATTAAAAAATCCAAAGATGCAAATGGAAATCATGTTAAAATAGTAGAAAAGGGAAATGACTCTGAAAAGACAATCCAAAAATATGTTAACGGGATTTTGGAAGAAAAAAATGAAACAATTTCCAAATATGATATGATAAGAGATACAAATCAATCCAAACATGATTTGAGAGAAATTTTCAAAAAACATATGTATCCAACAAATTTGAATAATAATGCAACATTAAACTCAATAGAAAATGTTCAGAGCTTGGAAAACGAAACAGCAAAACCAATGACAAGAACAGTTACAGAAAAAAAAGCAAAAGATTCAAAACAGCCTTCTCCTGCCATAGCGATACAAATGTCAGGTTCTGGACGTTAATCTCTTTAAAAATTCGAACATTGGTATGGATTGTAAATATCACAAAAAAATAAAATCAATAATTTGTAAATTAACAACTCTGACTATTTTTCCAAAAAATGCTTTTTCACAAAACAACGATTGAATCTGATTAAGTTTTTATAGATAAAAGAACAAGTCGCTTTTTCAGACAAGAGAGGATTGCTTATGATACTCCGCTTGTTCTCATTTTTTTCGGATTGCCCGCGGCGTCCGCTCATGTTGGTTGCGACCGAACCTCCTACTTCGGTTCTCATCCCCTTTATCCACGCATTATGAAAACCCCCTTAATCGGAGGGGGCTTTATGTTCTGGCGGACAGGAGAGGATTCGAACCTCCGGTAAGCTTTAGACCTACACACACTTTCCAGGCGTGCGCCTTAAACCACTCGGCCACCTGTCCAAAACAAAAGGTTTTATACACTACTTTTTTTTGAAAAGCAAGTTTTTTTTCTTTTTACTTGCTTTTTGTTGTTAATTCGCTCTAAAATACAAAAAAAGGAGTACCTCATGACAAAAGTTTTGATTGTTGAAGATAATGAAATGAATATGCGTCTGTTCTCGGACTTGTTAAAAAGTCGGTCCTATGACGTGTTTGAATGTAATGAAGGAAAATCGGCGTTGGCAACTGCCAAAAAGGTTAAACCGGATTTGATTCTGATGGACATTCAGATGCCCGAAGTGGATGGCTTGACCGCTACAAAACAGATTCGAAAAAATGCAGATATTGCCCACACCAAAATTATCGCGGTGACGGCCTTTGCCATGGAAGGTGATAAAGAACGTATTTTGGCCGGCGGATGTGACGGATATTTATCTAAGCCGATTTCTATTTCGACTTTTTTTCAAACAATCGATGAGATTTTGGCTCAATGATTATTAAGGAATATCAAGTTAAAAAATTATTTAAAAAAGAGGGAATCCCTTTGTTAAAGGGGCAGGTGGCCTATATGCCGCATGAAGCCGAACAAGTTGCCGAAGCTATTGGTGGCAGCGCCTGGGTTGTCAAAGCACAGGTCTCGGCCGATGGACGCAGTTCTGCCCATTTTGCCAATCAGAAAGAAAGTGGCCCAACGGGTATTTGCTGGGCAAATTCTCCGCAAATGGTGGCAGCATTGTCCGAACAGATGCTGGGACATCGTTTAATGACAAATGACACGCCCGACGGACATATCGTGCAACGGGTTTATGTGGAAGAGGCGTGTTTTGGTCAAGCTGAGTATCGGTTGTCACTGCGGGTCAATTTTTTAACTCAACAATTATCACTCAGCGTCTATACGGCCGGCAATATCATGCGTCAGTATGAACTGCCCGAGTATAAATTAACGACCGAACGGATTAATACAATTGTTTCCCATTTGCGCTTATCCGGTAAAAAAGCAAAAGAAATGAAGGATTTGTTGCGTCATTTGATGAATTTATTCCAACAATACCAGGCGGTCGCCGTTGAATTTGATCCGGTTTGGGAAACGGAAAAAGGTCTTGTGGTTTTGGACGGCCGAATTATTTTCAATGATGACGCTTTATTTCGTGTTCCCGAATTAAAGGCTTTGCGTGAGTTGGAAGCCGGTCAGGAACGTCAAATGATCGCCCGACGGCACCAATTCCGATACACAAAGTTTAACGGAAATATCGCCTGCCTGGTTAATGGTATTGGTCTCAGTCAGGCGACGGTTGACTTAATTCATCAAAACGGGGGACGGGTGGCGTGCTTGCTGGATGTCGGAACGGAACCTTCCCGAGATGCGGTGGCGCGGGCCTTAAAATTGGCCTTATCGGATCCCGGGGTGGACGGCGTTTTCGTGAATATTTTTGGCGGTGTGACACGGTGTGACATTATTGTGCAGGGGCTATTGTCTGCGGCAGGTGAAATTTTGGCCGGTTTACCGATTGTGGTTCGGATGGATGGCACAAATGCCAATATCGGTCGCCGTCTGCTATTCGAATCTCGTCTGCCGTTTACGGTTGTAAAGGGGATGGGTGAGGGTATCAAAGAAATTATTCGTCAGGTCAAGGGGGTTTCGTAACCTATGTTTCAATTACCGACTAAAATGACACCAATTTTATTACAGGGAATTACGACGGAAATGGGGGCTGTCCATGTTGAACGGGCCTTGGCCTATGGTGGGAATATTGTAGCCGGGACATCCCGTGACAGAAGTGTGAAACTATATGCTGATATCCCGGTCTTCGGTTCGGTAAAAGAGGCCGTTCGTAAAACAAATCCGGCCATCAGTGTTGTTTTTTCAACACCTGCCCGAGCCTTACAGGATACGGAAGAGGCTATTCGTGCCCGGATTCCGACGGTAATTTGCACAACCGAACATGTGCCGTTGCATGATATTTTAAAGATGATCAACCTGGCACGTAAATATCAGGTCACTTTAATCGGCCCGTCCAGTCCAGGCATCGTGCGCGTCGGAGAATGTTTGGCAGGTAGTATCCCGGCCCACCTGTTTCCCAAAGGGAACATCGGCTTAATCGGTCGGTCCAGTTCCTTAATTTATGAATCGGTTCAACAGTTGGCTGAGGTTGGATTGGGGGTATCGACATGTTTGTCTTTGGGGGCTTCTCCCTTGGTGGGAACGTCTTTTGCATCGGTATTTGATTCTTTTTTGGCTGATAAAGAAACACGGGCTCTTTTGGTTATTGGACAATTGACCGGTGACTTTGAATTGGGATTAGCCGAAGCTTATCGTAAATCACATCGCAAAAAACCATTAGTGGTCTATATTCCGGGACAAACCATTCAGGGTGCCTTGCATATTCCCTTGTTGGGAACGGAATCCGCCATTCCGGAAAAAATTATTGCCGAAAAAAAAGCCGCCCTGGAAAAGGCCGGCTGTATTTGGATATCAAACGCCACAGAATTGGGAAGAACAGTTTACAATCAACTCAAATCCGTTTAAATATCCGGACCGTCTTTGAAACGGGCAATGGTGTTTAACCTCTTTGCCGTATCAGGGACAGTTGAAGTTCTTGTGGGTTGTTTGATTGCCCCGTCGTTCCGTAACGTGTCTGTTGCAGATGTAGAGCCAATTTCCGCCGTTGCGGCAGTGTCAGGTTGACCTGTTCCCCGTTCTGAATGCGATCCAAGAATTTGCGATACTCTGCTTTCCGGATGATTTGACGATATACTTGTGATGTTTTCATGTTGTTCTTCCTTTCTTTTTTGGTTAGACTGTAAATAGCGGGATAAATCGGCACTTAACCGGTTCATTTCCGGCAGAGCCTTGTGATTGTCATTAACGCGGATATCATACAGCGTTTCAAATAATTTTCGAAATAGATTTTGGTGCTCCAAATCGGCTTTTTTATATTGAGCCGCCACTTGGAAAGCGAGCGTTTGAGCTTCTTTTCCGGTCAGCTCACGGGATAATTTTTCGGCATTCACGGGGATATCATTTTGTTTGAAAAATTTATCTATCTTTTTTACCAGATTTGGGGCAACATTTGGTTCATATTCCCCTTTCATGGCAATCATACCGGAAATGTTCAAACCGTTTTTTTCCAGATAACGTTGAAAACTGTGGGCTGAATTACCGGTTGTCAACAAATCTTCAACGACAAAAAAACGTGCATTGGGCCAAGTTTCCCGAATCGTTTTAAAAACGGAACGAGTTGTTTCAAAAACCCGCGGGTGGAAAATTCGTTCCCCCCGGGAAATAGATTTCATCATGCTGGTATGCACGGGGATAAAAGCGCGATCTCCATTAATAAAACGGGCCCGATTGCCAACTTTTAAGGCCAAAAATTCGGCAGCGGCTAACGGAATTCTGTTTTTTCGACTGGTCCCGGGAACTGAGATAAAAATAACTTCCTGAGCTCCGGCCGTTGCCTCCGATAGACGCCGTTCATTTTCTGCGGCATTCCGGTTCCACTCTCGCTCCCAAAGTGATGCGGCCGCCTCTTTATCATCATTTTTTGCTTTTTTAAATAAGGGATCAATCAAAATAGCATTGGCGTCCTGGCTGTCTGTACTGTTGTGACCGCCATCCAATGAAAAACCGTGATTAACCCATTGTGACATAGAAAATCTCCTTGAATAAGTTCATTATACCATAAATTTTAATTTTTGTCAACGTGTTGCCTGTTTCGTCTAGGCTTCGGACAAGAAGCGAGCCTGCACTTTTTTCAGACCGAAGTCATCAAAATGGACTTCTAATCCGTTGGGCGTTTCTTTAATAACTGTCCCATATCCGAATGATTCATGATAGACCCGTTTTCCGACACGTCGGGATTTTGAGGCCTGATGATGGGGCAGGTTGCTGTTCCAATAGGGATCAACGGATTGATGTGTTGGTGCCGCAAAAGGTGATTCTTCATAACGATAAGGATTGACTTTTGTGTGGCTAAATCCTTGATTGCCATATCCCATGGAAACGGTTGTTTCGTTTTGAATATGATCGGCCGGTAATTCATCAATAAATCGGCTGGGCAGAGCATTTTCCCACTGTCCGTAAATGCGGCGGTTTGTTGCAAAGGAAATGAAAGCCTTTTCCCTGGCTCGGGTTATTCCGACATAGGCCAATCGGCGTTCTTCTTCTAATCCCTCTTCACCCGATTCATCCATGGCTTTTTGATGAGGGAACAGGCCTTCCTCCCAACCGGTTAAAAAGACACAATCAAATTCCAGTCCTTTGGACGCATGCAAAGTCATGACGACTAATTGATCCTCGGTCGTATTTTCATCAGCATCGGTGACTAATGCTGCATACTCAATAAAGTCATTGATTGTTTCAAATTCATCCAAGACATTATATAATTCTTTAATGTTTTCTAACCGTCCTTCCGCTTCGGGGGATTTATCCGACCGCCACATATTCATGTATCCGGAATCTTCCAACAGTTGTCGGGCCAGGGGAGCAGGGTCCAGTGTATTCAATTTATCGCGCATCATTTTAATTAAGCCGGCAAAAGCATCTAATGCGCGACGGACGGACGGACGTAATTCGGCCCAGGCGATAGCATCAAATAAACTGATATGATGCTCTTTGGCGGCTTGTTCCAGAGCATCAATGGTGCTGTCCCCGATACCGCGCCGTGGTTTGTTGACAATTCGGGTAAAGGCCAAATCATCTGATGTATTTAAAACCAGGCGCAGATATGCTACTGCATCCCGAATTTCTTCTCGTTCATAGAATTTAAAACCACCGATGATTTTATAGGGGATTCCCCGTTTAATCAATTGCTCTTCAAAAGGGCGCGTCTGGGCGGAAATGCGAACTAAAACAGCCATTTTTGACAGGGGTTTGCCCCGTCTTTGTTCTGTTTCAATTTGGTCAATAACACCTTCTGCTTCTTCCGAACCGTTCCAATATCCTTTTAAATGCACCTTGTCGCCGTAACCATCCCGTGTATCGGCCACTTTTAGTGTTTTTCCGAGTCGTCCCGCATTATGGGCAATCAGGCCCGAGGCCGCCCCCAGTATATGCGCGGTTGAACGATAATTTCGTTCCAGACGGATAATGGTTGCTTCGGGATAGATTTTTTGAAAATTCAGGATATTTTCAACTTCTGCTCCACGCCAGGAATAGATGGATTGATCGTCATCTCCGACACAACAGATATTTTTTTGCTTTTGGGTTAATAAGCGCAACATCAGGTATTGGGCGACATTTGTATCCTGGTATTCGTCAACCAAAATATATTTAAATTTAGATTGATACAGGGCCAGGATATCCGGATGTGTTTTAAATAATTCCAAAGGCAACAGTAATAAATCTCCAAAATCAACGGCATTCAATTCACGCAATCGATTTTGATACAACTGATAAAAACCGCGGGCCCGTCCGTTACAAAAATTGCTATCCTCTGTCGGAGTGACGGCGGTCGGTGACAAACCGCGATCTTTCCAACGTTGAATGATATCCAACAGGGTTGCCGGGGTGTATTGCTTGGTATCAATACCGTTTTCCTGCATTATTTTTTTTAACAGGCGTTCCTGATCATCCGTATTCAATACAATAAAATTCGGTTTTAAGCCGGCTTCGCTTGTATAACGGGACAGAATTTTGATACCGACGGAATGAAAAGTTCCCAACCAAACCGAACGCGCCGGTAATCCGATCATTTGTTCCAACCGCTCTTTCATTTCCCGGCTGGCTTTATTGGTAAAGGTGACAGCTAAAATCTGCCAGGGACTGGCTAATCCCGTTGCCAGTAAATAGGCTATTCGGGTAGTTAACACGCGTGTTTTGCCTGTTCCAGCACCGGACAAAACCAGAACGGGACCTTCTGTTTGCTCAACGGCTTGGCGTTGTTCAGGGTTCAGGTCTGATAAAAAGGGAAGATCAACCGACGGTTTATTTTCTGCGGGAACGGATAGATCATCCTCTGTCAATTCAAAAAAATCACTCATGTTTTTTTACCAATGCTAAAATAACTTCATTTGCCAGAATTAAACCAAAGGAGCCGGTCATGGATGCCAGACTACCCATTTGGCGCCCCGGTTGCCTGTCTCCGACGGGTTTTTCCGTTGAAAAAACACAAGGAAAAGATAAATTTAATTTTTTTTCTTTCAATAATTTTCGTAGTCGGGCCGCCAAAGGACAAACCGATGTCTGGTTCAAGGGGGCTACTTTTATTTTTGAAAAATCTGTTTTTAAAGCCGCCCCCATTGACGAAATGAAGGGAATGTTTTTTTGTTGTAGATATTGAATGAGTGCGACTTTACCAGCCAATAAATCAATAGCGTCAACAACAAAGTCAGGCGTGTGTTTGAACAGGTCGGCGCAATTATTGTCATCCAAAAAAACAGGAAAGGAGTCCACCTGTGTATCGGGACAAATATCTTTGATACGATGCTTTAAAACGTCAACTTTGAATCGGCCGATTGTTGAATGCAAGGCACACAGTTGTCGATTGATATTGCTGAGGGAAACAGTATCCCCGTCAATCAAAGTCAAATGGCCGACCCCGGAACGGGCCAAAGCCTCTATGGCGAAACTACCGACAGCCCCGCATCCGACGATAGTGACCGATGCTTCCCTTAACCGTGCCAATCCTTGTGGCCCGAACAGCAGTTCTGTCCGTTGAAATTGATTACAGTTCACCTAAAAACTCCCGAAAAGTCTGATATAAATAGTCAACATCCAAATGCATATTCCGAACCAGTTCCGGAATGGCCGCCGGCGTTTTTAATCCGTCCGGCGAATCGGTTTCCACCAAAAGCCGATTATCAGGGATGATATCCGCATACCGATTATTTAAAATAGAAAAATACGCATTAAACCATTTTAATTTTTGGATAATAAATTCATCGCCGACAAATCGATGAAAAAGAGGCAAAACATCACGATATTCTGATAAACACTCAATCATTTCATCCCAGGCACCGACACAATGTATGTGAACCTGTCGGTTATAGCGGGCCGCAATTTTCAAACATTCCTTGAATACATAAATCTGTTCATCAAAAAACGGCTTTTTCTTATCCAGCCCGATTTCTCCAACCATAGATTGCGGATACTTTTCTAAAAAAGCGCATAAATGTTGTTGCCAACCGGGATAGGCATCCCGCACATACCACGGATGAATTCCGGCACAAAAATAAATACCGGTTAATCGTTTATTTAAATCGGCGGCTTTTTCCCATTCATCGGGTCGTGTTGTATTGACGATAAACGAAGAAACCCCGCCGGTCTGGGCGGCCAAAAAAACTGAATCATCCATCAGGTGACAATGAGCATCAAAATAAATCATACCATCCTTATACACTTTTTTATTGCAATTTAAAAGAAATAAAAATAAAATAAACTCAAAAAAGGAAATTTAATGCGCTTTAAACTTATCTTTTCGATTGTCGGATATATGGGAATTATCTGTGGAATCAGTATGATCATCCCGGCCATCATAGATTGGTTGGCTGGCTTTTGGGAGGCTGCCGAACGATTTGCCGTGTCATCAGCCTTGTGTGTGGCGATCGGTTTACTGATTTATTTACTGTCTGATACGGAGAAAGAATCTCTGCGGCCCAAAGAGATGTTTTTGACGACGACTTTAATTTGGATAACATATGGTGTGCTGGGGGCTTTTCCGTTTTTTGTGTCGGAATATCACATTTCCTGGACGGATTCCGTATTTGAATCCATTTCCGGCTTGACAACGACGGGAGCAACGGTATTAACGGGATTAGATACCATGTCGCCGGGGTTGTTGTTGTGGCGGTCTATGTTGCAGTGGCTGGGTGGGGCCGGAATTGTCATTTTGGCCATTACGATTTTACCGACATTACATATCGGCGGGATGCAGTTTTTCAGCACCGAATCTTCGGCCAGATCCGAACGGGATTTACCGACGGTTGTTCAAAATATGCGGGCTATTTTATCCTATTTTTTCGGGTTGACGGTTGTGTGTGCCGGTTGTTTATATTTTGCCGGGATGGGGTTGTTTGATTCGATTAATCATGCCATGACAACCATTGCAACCGGTGGTTTTTCAACACATGATGAATCAATTGCTTACTTTCATAGCCCGTTGATTGAATGGGTCTTGATTATCTTTATGACGATGGCGGGGATGCCATTAATGATGGGACTCTATATTTATCGACGGCGATGGCGCCTGATTCGGGAAGATTCACAAATTGCCTTTTTTATAAAAGTTATTATCGGATCCCTTGTGCTGCTGACAGTTTTACGTTGGTTGACGGATCGATTTGCACCGGCGGATTTGGGACACTATGTACGGGAGGGTCTGTTTACGATTGTCAGTACCATGACAAGCACCGGTTTTGTTATTGATAACTATCAATTATGGGGTAAGTTTGCTATCGCTTTCTTTATGTTCTTACTGTTGACAGGCGGATGTACGGGTTCGACGGCTGGCGGCATTAAGATGTTCCGATTTACCGTTTTGGTCCGGTCGGCCGGTGTGCGGTTAAAAAAGATGGTGCAACCGCATGGCGTCTTCATTCCCCGCTACGGCAGTCATGCCATTTCAGATGATGTGTTAATCAGCGTTTTGGTCTTTTTCGGACTTTATTTGGGAACGGCCATTGTGGCAACTTTGGCTTTATCGGCTTGCGGTCTGGATTTTGTGACCTCTTTTTCCGGGGCGTTGACAAGCTTGTCCAATGTTGGCCCGGCCCTAGGGCATGTAATCGGTCCGGACAAAACATTTGTGAATGTCCCCGGGGAAGTGAAGTGGATTTTGTTAACAGCTATGTTGATTGGACGGTTAGAATTTGTATCCGTCTTTGTCCTGTTCTTTCCGTTTTTGTGGAGGAAAAACGCATGAGTTTATTTGATGAGGCTACCGCCTTTATGAAGGATAAAAAAACAGTTTCGGATAGGGATGAAAATCGGGAAACACTAATTAAAAAATTACGGGCGGAGTTTGAAAATGCTACTCGAATTGAAATTGAACGGGCTTTGGACAAATTATCCGAACGGGACGGTGTCCCGGATGATTTTAACATTTTATTGAAAAAAATACGTGTTTGGTTAGAGGATTAAAAAAAATCTTGAATTTAAAAACAAATGTGTTATAACAAAACGGATGAGTGATTAAAGGGGACCCTATGAAAAAATTTTTATTGATTTTATTACTGTTAATTGTTTTGGCTGTTGGCGGATTGGTGACGATGGTTATGATGTCATTTAATTCAACCGCTTATGAACGTCAGGTTGTATCAACACTTCAAAAATTAACGGGACATGAGGTCTTTGTTGATGGTAATACCGAAATCACATGGAATCCGATGCCGACGGTCACAATGGGTCGGGTTCGGTTGCTTAATATTGAAAGGGCAACTGATCCGGATATGCTGACGGTTGAAAAAATTAAGGTATCAATGGCGTGGGCCTCTTTGCTGAAATCTCCGTTGGAAATTAAAAGTATTGAATTAACCCGTCCGGTGTTGTCTTTGGAACGATTGGAAAGTAATCGGGCAAATTTTGCTTTCCCATTTTTGTTGGATCCGAATTTTCAATTACAGGAAGTAGATTTGCTGGGGGATGGAGCACAAAATACAGCAAAGATTGATTCAATTGTGATTAAGGATGGTCAACTTCGTTATATCAACCAAATTACTAATACCGCCGTTGAGGTGACGGATATTAACGGCCAATTATCTGTTGATTCTGTTCGTGGCCCGTTCCGTTTTAAAGGAACGGGAAATGCGTCAGGTGGGCAATATGTTTTGAATGCGACAACGGGTGTGTTTCAAGGAAGTGCACCCATTTCAATCGCATTTCAATTGTCTGAGACAACGACAAAATCAAATATGGATATTTCCGGGCAATTAACCCCCATCAGCACGGAAAAATGGTTTGAAGGTTCAGGTCCTTTTAATATCGATAAATTTAAGGAATTTCTGACCTTGTTGCAGATTGATGCACCAGACATGCCACAGGCTCGGTCGGCGGGGGGCAGTCTGGCAATTGAGGTTGCACCCACCCGGGATTCATTAAAGGATTTTGTAATACAATTTGGGGAAGGGGAACAAAAAACGGCTTTTACCGGAACAATTACGCGTACTGTCAGCGGTAAAAAACCGTCTTATACGGTGGCGTTAGGTTCAGATTTGATTCAATTAAATGATTGGAAAGCCTGTTTAGATAAATTGAATTGGTCTTGGCTGTCCGAAGATCAATATCCGGATATTACCTTTAAAACAATGGTTAAGTCCGTTCAAACAGAGGGGGCTTCCCTTCGGGATTTGAATGTCAGCGGTCAGTATCAACAGGGTATTTTAACCCTTCAAAAATCATCGGTTGTTTTGCCTGGTGAGGCAACACTGACCTTTAACGGGAACGGCCATTTGGTCGGTGATGTTCCGACTCTGGAAATCGGTATGAAATTGGATGCTCCTTCCGTTCAAGGTGTTATGAAGTGGCTGATGCCGACAAATCCGCATACAGAAACACCGGTATTGGCCCAAAAAGGCAGTTTTACCGGTCGTGTTGAAATAACACCCGAACGGTTGACAACCAGTATTGATGAAATGAAAATCGGTGATACGGTTATTAACGGTCTTGTTCAACGGAACGGGACGGATAAGCCTTCTTATATGGCTAAATTGAATTTGAATAATATCAATCTGGACACTTATACGGGATGGGAGGCTCCTAAGGAAGCTGTTGCTTTGAGCCGGTTGCCGGAAATGATAAAACAAGCGTTAGAGCAAGCCAAATGGGCCAATGATATTTTTGTTCAAGGATCCGTCGATGTTAATGACGGAACAATCTTTGGATTGCCTGTTTCCCGCCTGCATGTGGAAGGATCGTTGCTTAACAACATTTTGAATATTAAAAGATTGACGGCCCAAAATTTGGCAACGGCCAATGTGACTCTTTCGGCGACGTTAAACGGTATCGGGCGCCCACAAATGAATGTGGATGGTTTGCAATTTAATTTAGAAACGAAACAATTGCCATTGTTGTTGGAACGTACAAAATTGGTCAGTGATTTACCCCTGATTCAAAAAGCAACGAATACGTCATTCAAATTGGGATTAAAAGGCGGTCGTGATGGCTCTTGGGAAGTGGATACAACGGCAACATTGACAGATTCAAACATTAAATTGGCAGGAATTGTTGAATCCTTGGAAACAAATCCGACGTTAAAAGATTTTACGTTTGAAGTGGCTCATCCGAATTTTCAAACATTTATGAAACTGATTCAGCCGAATTTTGATTTACTTCCGAAGTTGGACGGTTCGTTTAAGGCGGTTGGACGGATATCAGGAACAAAAGAGCATTTTGAATTATCGGATGCAATCGTTGGGGTCGGATTACAGCAACTCAGCGGATCTTTGACTTTTGATAATCGCCAGATTAAAACGGTCACGGCACAAATTGCTTCACCGTCTATTGATGTGGAACGGTTCTTATCGGATATGGATATGATTTACACACCGATGAACGGATTTTCGGGTAAGGCGCTTAATTTGGATGCCCTCAATCAATGGAATTTGAACATCCAATTGAATGCCGCCCAATTGAAATATCGGGATATTAATATCCGACAGGCTGACGTTGCTTTGTTGATGCAAAATAAATTATTGAAATTGATGAAATTATCCGGAAACAGTGGTAATTCCGAACAATCACCGATTATGGTGGCAGGACAGCTGGATTGGAATACGACCCCGACATTGACGGCTAATTTTAACATTAAAAATATTCCGCTTCGCCCGGATTTTATGGTATTACCTGATTTTGCTTTCGGCGGTGGTGTGCTATCTCTAACCGGTGAATTAAAAGCACGCGGCGAATCCCCGATGGATTTTGTTCGTGATTTGAACGGACAAGGCAGTATCTCAATCCGGGGTGGTCAGATGATTGGAACAGATATTGAAAAAATGATTCCGATTATTACACGGGCCATTCAACGAAATGAAGGGGGTAAGGTTATTGAACCAGATTTTAAACGGGTATTGAATAGCGGCAAGACGGTTTTACAGGGAATTTCCGGTGAATATGTTATTGCCAACGGTATTGTTCGAATGATGGATTTAACAATGGATACAGCCAATACAACGGCTAATCCGACACAGGTTGTATGGGATATGCCCAAACAAACATTGGATATTTCCATTCCGGTCACATTAAAACCGTTGAATACTTTGCCTCCGTTTATCTTGGGTATTTCCGCTTCTATCGGCCGAGGAAACTACCAACCCAATTATGCGGATTTATTGGCGGCTTTATCTAACCAATCACAGGCGGCCCTGGCTAAAGATTTACAACAACGGGAGGAAGCGGCTCGAGCTGCCGTTCAACAAAAACGGTCCGATCGGCTGGCTGAGAGCAAAAGGTTGACGGCTGAGGCACGCGAGGCCATTGTGCTGATGGAACAAAAAATGAATGAGTTCCCGTTTGAAAAAGGGATGCGTTTACTGCAATCGGCCAAAGATGCAATGGCATTGGTCACTCAATTGGCTGTTTTGGAAGAACCGACCGATGCACAACTCATTAAACAAATTGAACAGGCCCGATTGGTTATTGTTCGGGCTGATGAGTTCCAGCAGGCTTTGGAACAGGAAACAATTTTTAATGCCCAGAAACAAATGTCTGTTTATCGGGAACGCGGACAGAAAATGACAGAGCAGTTAAAGGCTTGGTCGAGTGGCTATTCAGATATTGCCATTTTGAAGCGGTTATCTGATACGGCTGTTCAGAATCAGGTGATTATTGAAGCTAAAAATGAACAGTTGTCAGCAGATTTGCCGACAGAGCAGATAAATGCTTTACTGTCCGAAGCGGGTGATGCTATGAATAAAATTGAACAGGCTTATCAACATGCTCGCCGGTTTGATTTATCTGCGGTTCCGGAAATTGATATCCCGGCGGCAGTTGAATCATCGCTTCCTGCTCAACCGCAACCAAATGAAGTTGTATCCGATCGGCCGACTTCAAAATCGGTTCGCGGGTCTTTCAAAAGGTCTAAATAGGGAAGTGAAATGAAGTTCTTGTGGATATTGTTAATCAGCCTGTTGATAGGGATGCCGGCAGGAGCCGTTCCCTATCGGTTGGCTGTGTTTGGAGACAGTTTGGCAGCCGGATATCGGTTGCCCGAAAAATCCGCATTTTATACACAACTAAATCAGGCTCTAACAGATAAAGGGTATGATGTATCCGTTATTCACGCCAGCCGTAGCGGTGAAACGACGGCTGGCGGTGTTAAGCGGCAAAAAGCCCTGATTGATAAAAAGCCGGATGGCGTTATTTTAGAGTTAGGTATCAATGATGCTATTCGAAATATTGATTTAAAGAAAACGGAAAAAAATTTAAAAACATTGATTGAAAATTTTCAAAGCAATGGTATTCCCGTTCTGCTGGTCGGGATGAGGTCGATTCCGACCCGATCGTCGGCTTATCAGGAACAATTTGAAAAAATGTATCATGATTTGGCCGTTTCATATCGTTTGACGTTTTATCCTTTCTTTATGGACGGTGTTATCAATACAACCGTTGTCGGAATAAACCTGACATCGGATAAATTGTTGCCCGATCATTTGCATCCCAGTGCCAAGGGTGTCCAAATTATGGTTGAAAACATTTTACCGACGATTGAACAATTTTTGAAAAAACAAGGAATTAAACCAAAGAAATGATTGTTTCCAATTTTGATATTTCAGCAAAACAAATACAAGAGGCAAGTGAACGCATTGTTCGTTTGCAAAATAAATTACCGGATTATATTGCTGGCGGTTCCGGTCCATTTTTGGCGGCTGTTTATGATGAACGAGGCCATTTGATTGCTGAAACGGCCAATTCGGTTGTTCGGGATGGGTGTAGCCATTGTCATGCAGAAATGAATGTGATTGCAACCGTTCAAAAGAAATTGGGAACTTATGATTTATCGTCCCATCATTTAAGCCTTTATGTCACCGCCGAGCCGTGTCTAATGTGCTTGGGTGGGATTATGTGGTCGGGTATAGAGGCGGTTTACTACGGTGTTTCCTCAGAAAAGGTTGAAGAAATAACTGGTTTTGATGAGGGGTTTAAACCAAATTGGCTGGACGAATTTAAAAAACGTCATATTCGTGTTTGCGGTCAAATAGAAGAATCTGTCGGTGAGGCTGTTTTAAAATCTTACATGGATTCTCATAAAAAAGTTTATAAACCGGAAAGAACATGATTAAAGTATTTGTGGAACCACCGTTGGATAATAATAATTATTTGGTTATTGATGATGATAGCCGAGATACCGTCTTGATTGATTGTTCGGCTTCGGATGAAAGAATTATTGATTTAATTGAACACGAAAATCTGCGTTTAAAATATATTTTATTGACACATGCCCACTTTGATCACGTGTTGGGGGTGACTTATTTTCAGGAAAAATACGATATCCCGGTTTATTTACATCCGGCAGATTTTCCCCTACTGTCTGATTTAAATGATTGGCTGGACAGAATGGGATATCCGCGGGCCTCTGTTCCAATCGTATCGGATTTATTGGCGGTTCAATCATCTTTGACATTGGGACGACAAAAATTTCAAGTGCTTTCTACACCGGGGCATACACCGGGATGTGTCTGCTATTTATTGGGTTCACATTTATTTTCGGGAGATACCTTGTTTAAAGATACCCATGGGCGAACAGATTTGCCGGGAAGCAATTCTGAACAAATGACGGACAGTTTGAAACGATTATTCCAATTACCATCGGAAATATCCGTTTATCCCGGACACGGTCCCGCGACAATAATGGCTGCGGAAAAAAAGAATTATCCGTTTTAATTCTATAAAAAATAACTTGCCTTACGGTGAAAATCAATGTATGATCCAAATCGGGAGGATGAACCGTGCGTATTCTATTGATTGACCAAGATAAATCCGCCAATCAGGCGTTGACTTTTTTTTTAAAAAATAAAGGTGTTGTGGTTGATTCTGCTTTTTCCGGTGAGGAAGGGACCGAACTTATTCGCTTATACGATTATGATCTGATTTTAATTGAATTTTTCCTGCCGGATATTTCAGGTCATGAAGTGTTGAAAAAAATCAGATTATCCGGCATCAAAACGCCGATTATGATGTTATCCGGTTCAATTACAACCGCACAAAAAATATCATGTTTTAATGCCGGTGCCGATGATTATGTTGTTCGCCCCTATGATAAGAATGAACTGTTTGCCCGTATTCAGGCAATTATTCGGCGATCACGCGGATATGCCGATTCCATTGTTCATGTCGGCCAAATGGAAGTGAATTTGGATACTAAAATTGTGACCGTTGACGGTAAAGTTTTACATTTAACGGGTAAAGAGTATGCTCTGATAGAACTGCTTTGCCTGCGTCAAGGTATGACCGTCAGCAAGGAACAGTTCTTAAATCATTTATATGGTGGAATGGATGAACCGGAGATGAAGATTATTGATGTATTTTTATGTCGGATTCGAAATAAAATAAAGCGATTATCTCATGGAACGGAGTATATTCAAACCGTTTGGGGACGGGGATATATTTTAAAAGAAAGTAAATAACGGAGAAGACAATGATTTCATTTAAAAAAGCGTTTCGGTTTGCCTGGCAGCCCTATACATTTGTTGTCAGTTTCTTTTGGTTGGTATTTTACATTTTTTGCTTGTTAGGGATACTCAATTTTATTAAAAGTATTATCCTTGATAATTTAATGGGGGTCAGCCAAGGTTTACCCAAAAGTTTGGCATATATTATCCAAATATATGGAATGGTTTGTTTAATTGGCTCTATTTTAACGGAAATATATTTTTTGATTGTGGCCAAAAAGAAAGTTTTTGATCAGCCTGTTTCCTTTTCATTGTCATTTTTTGTGCGTAAAGCAATGGTTCTGTTGCCGGTGTTTTTAGGATACAGTTTGTTATCCTGGCTGACCATATATCCCGCTCGGACAGGTGGGACAGGAAGTCTTATCCTGACGATTGGCGGTATGTTGATTTTATTTTATATCCTGACGACTTTTTTAATATCGTATATTGAATGTTTCAACCTGGATTCTGTTTATCGGTTGTTCCCGAAAATTTTAAGGCAACCGCTGTTGATTTTGGTATCATGGCTTTATTTGATTATATATGCCGTTGTGATTTGTTTCCTGATAAAATTTTTGGGGATGGGTACACAATGGGTTTTAAAAGAACTTGTGCCGTTGTTATTACCTTGCGGCACGATTTTAGCCATTATGACAATGGTGGGCGGTTCTATACCGATAACACTTTTGTATCGGATGCTTCCCAGGAAAGGGCGTTTTTATCTACTGGCTTCTTTTATTTTTATTGTGCCGACCGTTATATTGTATGAGGTTATTGATCTGCCGTTTAACTTTTTGATGTTTTTGGTCGTAGGGCAAGTTATCTGGTATTGGGCCTATTTCGGTATTGTTTTGGGAATGGGTATTTCTGCCTTTTCTGCTCACCTGATGGCGCAGGCCTGTCGGTGTATTTCCGATATAAAACCGCAAAATAATCCATAAAAGGCCTTGACTTTTATGCACGGGTTCGCTATACTGACAGCAATCATCGTTCGATGAGATTTACTTTTCCCATTATTTTTGATTTATAAGGAATCCCATGCAATTAAAGGATTTAAAAAAGAAAACACCGACCGAATTGTTGGCCTATGCCGAAGAATTAGAGGTTGAGAATGCAGCCAGTTTGCGCTCGCAAGATTTAATGTATGCCATTTTGAAACGATTGGCAGAAACGGAAACGACCCTTTACGGAGAAGGTGTTTTGGAAGTGGTGCAAGATGGCTTCGGCTTTTTGCGTTCGCCAGAGGCTAATTACCTGGCGGGGCCGGATGATATTTATGTGGCACCTGCCCATATCAAGCGTTGGGGGCTCAGAACCGGTGATACGGTTGAAGGGGAAATCAGCGCACCGCAAAACGGGGAAAAATATTTCTCTTTAACCAAAATTAATACGGTTAATTTTGTTAATCCGGAAGAGTTGCGTTTCCGTGTCAATTTTGACGATTTAACACCGCTGTATCCGGAAAGACCGATTAAAATGGAGCATGATGTGCCACCGACGGAAAAGGATTTAACTGCCCGTATCGTTGATTTAATTTGTCCGCAGGGATTTGGACAACGCTCTTTGATTGTGGCACCTCCCCGGACCGGTAAAACCGTCATGTTGAAAAATATTGCTCATGCGATTACAGCAAACTATCCGGATGCGCACTTAATTATGTTGTTGATTGATGAACGCCCCGAAGAAGTGACAGATATGTTGCGATCGGTTAAAGGAGATGTGATTTCCTCAACTTTTGATGAGCCGGCCGCCCGTCATGTTCAGGTTGCCGAAATGGTCATACAAAAAGCCAAACGATTGGTGGAACATAAGAAGGATGTTATTATCTTGTTGGACAGTATCACCCGTTTGGCCCGGGCCTATAATACAGTTATTCCGTCCAGCGGTAAAGTTTTAACCGGTGGTGTGGATGCCAATGCGTTGCAAAAACCAAAGCGCTTTTTTGGGGCGGCTCGGAATATAGAAGAGGGTGGATCTTTGACGATTTTCGGAACGGCTTTGATTGATACAGGTTCGCGGATGGATGAGGTCATTTTTGAAGAATTTAAAGGAACGGGAAACAGCGAAATTATTTTGGATCGTAAAGTATCTGATAAACGTATTTTTCCGGCGATTGATGTGACCAAATCCGGCACGCGCAAGGAAGAATTGTTGGTTGATAAGAATCGCCTGCCGAAAATGTGGATGTTGCGACGGGTATTGATGCCGATGGGGGTCACAGATTCAATGGAATTTTTGATGGAGAAACTGCGTCAAACAAAAACGAATGACGACTTTTTTGAAAGTATGAATCAGTAATTCTAAATCGGGTTAAAGCCCTTACCCGGCGGGTAGGGGCTTTAATTTTTTCTTTAATGCGATTTCCAAGACCTGTTCGGCTGCTGAAACAGGAACAATTTTGATATTCTTTTTGACTTCATCCGGAATTTCTTCCAAATCTTTTTTGTTTTCTTCCGGAATGATGACGGTCTTAATGCCGGCCCGTAGGGCAGCCAGCAATTTTTCTTTTAATCCGCCGATGGGTAAGACATGCCCCCGTAGCGTAATTTCCCCCGTCATAGCAACACTTTTACGCACCGGGATACCGGTCAACGCCGATACCAGCGAAGTCATCATCGCAATGCCGGCAGATGGGCCGTCTTTCGGAGTAGCCCCCTCGGGCACATGAACATGAATGTCATTTTTTTCAAAAACTTCTGAAGCGATACCAAATTGTGCGTGTCGCGACCGAACAAAAGAACGGGCGGCTTCGATCGATTCTTTCATCACATCTCCCAGCTGACCGGTCAATAAAATATTGCCTTTACCAGGCATCGTGACAGCTTCAATCGACAAAATTTCACCGCCGACTTCGGTCCAAGCCAAGCCGGTTGTTGTGCCAACCTGATCTTCATTTTCGGCAACACCGAAACTGTATTTGGGAACGCCGGCATATTTCTTTAAATTTTTTGCCGTGACTGTCACAGATTTCAAATTATCAATTTGAATTTCCTTGACAACTTTCCGGGCAATGTTGGCAATTTCCCGCTCTAAATTTCGGACACCGGATTCACGTGTATAGCGTCGAATAAGTTCCAACAACGTATCATCAGTGATGGTCAATTCTTTCGGATTTAAACCGGCTAATTTCAATTGTTTACCGATTAAGTGTCGCTTGGCAATTTCTACCTTTTCTTTTTCGGTATAGCCGGATAATTGAATGATTTCCATTCTGTCCAACAGCGGTCGCGGCATTTTTAACGTATTAGCCGTCGTAATAAACATGACGTGTGATAGGTCATAGTCAACCTCTAAATAATGATCATTAAAGGTTGTGTTTTGTTCGGGGTCCAATACTTCTAATAAAGCCGAAGATGGATCTCCCCGATAATCATTTCCCAATTTATCGATTTCATCCAACAGGAATAGGGGATTAATTGTTTTTGCCTTTTTCATGTTTTGGATAATTTTACCCGGCATGGATCCGATATATGTCCGTCGATGACCGCGAATTTCGGCCTCATCCCGCATACCGCCCAACGATGCCCGCACAAAAGTTCGGCCTGTCGCCCGGGCGATTGATTGCCCCAAAGAAGTCTTACCTACCCCCGGAGGCCCAACCAAACACAGAATGGAACCTTTGACACTGTTGGTCCGTTTTTGAACGGCTAAAAATTCCAAAATACGCTCTTTAACTTTATCCAGGCCATAATGGTCTTCGTCTAAAATTTCTTTGGCTTTGGTTAAGTCTGTTTGCAGGGTATCTTTCTTCTTCCAAGGCAGAGCCAACAACCAATCCAGATAATTACGGATAACACCAGCTTCGGCAGACATCGGTCCCATCATTCTTAATTTTTTTAACTCTGATAAAGCCTTATCTTCGGCTTCTTTACTCATACCGGCATTTTTAATTTTCTTTTCTAAATCGGAGCCGTCATCTCCATCCTCATCGCCAAGTTCTTTTTGAATAGCCTTCATTTGCTCATTCAAATAGTATTCGCGTTGGCTTTTTTCCATTTGTTTTTTTACACGTTTCCGGATTTTGCGTTCGACTTGCAGGACTTCAACTTCTTTTTCCATCAGTTTGAACAACATTTCCAAGCGATTGGCCAAAGCATTTTGTTCCAGTAATTTTTGTTTATCCTCAACTTTGATATTTAGATGAGTGGCTACAATATCAACTAATTCTTCCGGCTTTTGAATCTTCTCCAAGGCTACCAGTAATTCCGGATTGAGTTGCTTATCCAACTGGACATAATCTTTAAAAGAATCCCGAACCGAGCGAGCCAGGGCTTCAATTTCGTTTTCCCGGGTTGCCTTATCAGTCAGGATCTCGGTATAGGCTTCAAAAAACGAATCGTTTTGTGTCCAATCCTTAACGCGGGCACGGGCCTTACCTTCAACCAAAATTTTAACGGTTCCGTCCGGCAATTTAATCATTTGCAGAACGGATGCCAGCGTTCCCACAGGATAGAGGTCCCCCGTATGCGGTGTATCCATTTCAGAGTCGGTTTGAGCAACCAGTAAAATCGGCTTGTTAAAGGCGATGGCGTTATCCAAAGCAGCAATTGATTTATCCCGTCCGACAAATAAAGGAACAACCACATGCGGAAAAATAACAATATCCCGCAGCGGCAAAACCGGGTAAACACCATCAGTAATTGAAACAACCATAATTCGACCTCCTGCAAAAAATATGGAAATATATATGTATGTTATTGACCGATGTCAAGGACAAATAACAGATATTTTAATATCTCCGGATTTAACCGGCCTTTTCATCTGTTCCGTTGTCATAGACTAAAACGGGCTTTGTGGCACCGGATACGACCTTGTCATTGATGATGACTTCTTTTAAGGCCTTGTCCATTGTGGGGATAGAATACATTAAATCCAATAATAATCCTTCCATAATAGATCGCAATCCACGGGCACCGGTCTGACGTTCAATAGCTTGTTTGGCAATCGCTTTCAAAGCCTCGGGTGTAAACGTCAGAGTCACATTTTCCATACCGAATAGAGTTTGGTATTGTTTGACAAGAGCGTTTTTGGGCTCTGTCAATATACGAACCAAATCGGATTCGGTTAAATCGGATAAACTGACCACAACAGGCAAACGCCCGATAAATTCAGGAATAAGACCGTATTTCAACAAATCAGCCGGCTCTAATTGAGCCAATAATTCCCCGGTTTTTTTATCGCCTTTTTCCCGAACGGTTGCCCCAAAACCGACAGAATAGCTGGCCTGACGATTTTCAACGACCTTATCAAGTCCGGCAAAGGCTCCGCCGCAAATGAACAGAATATGTTGCGTATCTACTTTAATGTATTCCTGATTCGGATGCTTGCGTCCCCCCTGCGGCGGTAAGGAAGCAACGGTTCCTTCCATCAATTTCAGTAAGGCTTGTTGCACGCCTTCACCGGAAACATCCCGTGTGATGGATGGGCCGTCCGATTTACGGGAAATTTTATCAATTTCGTCAATATAAATGATTCCCCTCTCGGCCTTGGCGACATCATAGTTGGCATTTTGCAACAGTTTCAGAACGACATTTTCCACATCCTCACCAACATAGCCGGCTTCCGTTAAAGTTGTTGCATCGGCAATTGCAAAAGGCACATTTAATGTGCGTGCCAATGTCTTGGCCAGCAAGGTTTTTCCCGAACCGGTCGGGCCCAATAATAAGATATTGGATTTATCTAATTCAACTTCCCCATTTTTGTCTTTGTTATTCAAACGTTTATAATGATTATACACGGCAACGGATAACACCTTTTTGGCATTATCTTGGCCAATGACATAATCATCCAACATTTGATGAATTTCCTGCGGCGTTTTTAAGACGGGTTCGGCGTTTTCCGGTTGTTTTTGTTCGGTTTCTTTCTCTTGACCGGCGGTAATGACATCACGGCATAAATCCACACATTCATCGCAGATAAAGACGGTTTTGACCTCTCCGTTATCGGATTTTAAGGCCCGTCCGGAAATCAAGCGTCTGACTTCATTTTGGGTTTTGCCGCAAAAAGAACAGCGACGAACTTCTGTTTCTGGTGTATCTGTCATTACATTACCCCACTTTTTTTACAATAATATCATCAATTAAACCGAATTTTTTTGCTTCTTCCGCCGTCATAAAATTATCCCGTTCCATTGCTTTTTCAATAACGGCTAATTTTTGCCCGGTTTGCTCAACGTAAATTTGATTCAGACGGGCTTTAATGGATAAAATTTCCTTGGCGTGAATCTCAATATCGGTTGCCTGTCCTTGAAATCCGCCGGAAGGTTGATGAATCATGACCCGTGCATTGGGAAGGGCAAAGCGCCGACCTTTGGCTCCGCAACACAACAGTAAACTGCCCATTGAAGCGGCTTGCCCCATTACGACGGTGGAAACCGGACATTTAATATAATTCATTGTGTCCAAAATGGCCAAGCCGGATGTCACAACTCCACCGGGTGAATTGATGTAAAAGGAAATTTCTTTTTTCGGATTTTCGGCTTCCAAAAAAAGGAGTTGCGCACAAATCAGGCTGGCCACTTCGTCATTCACTTGGCCGGTTAAAAAGACGATTCGTTCTTTTAACAGTCGTGAATAAATATCAAATGCCCGCTCTCCGCGACCGGTTGTTTCAATAACAGTCGGGACCAATGTGTTCATCTGTGGCTCAGCCCAATTTGTGTGCATGCTTTATTTTCCTTTCTTTTTAGATTTCGGTGCATCCGGGTTGTATTCATACAACTCTTTTGCGGACACGATCTGTTCGTTGATTTTGACTTTACCCAAGACAAAGTCAACGACTTTTTCCTCAAACAACGGAGCCCGTAAAGATTCCAAAGCCTGCGGATTCTTTTGATAGTATTCAAAGACCGCTTTTTCCTGTCCCGGATAGCGACGGGCTTCTGCCATGACGGCATTTGTCAGGTCTTCTTGGGTCAGGGTCACTTTGTTTTGGTTGGCAATTTCGGCCAATAACAAGCCTAAACGTACCCGGCGTTCGGCAATATCATGATATTCTTTTTTCAAATCATCTTCTGATTTTGCTTTTTCGTCTTCGTCTAATTGGCCGGCCTTTTTG
>JAFTEW010000015.1 GCA_017453485.1 Alphaproteobacteria bacterium
ATAAAGTATATGTCAACAATATTTGTTCGGGATTTTTACCCGGTATCACGGAAAAATTTAGGTTATGGAAAAAGCCCCTGTTGAAAGGGGCTTTTATTATTCGATTTTTCCGTGGCAATGTTTGTATTTCTTGCCGGAACCGCATGGGCACGGGTCATTTCGTGACGGTGGCGGTTCAATCGGCTTTTCGTCTTGTGCCTTCGGTGCCTCTGTCGGTTCGGATGTCCGAATTTGAAATTCGGCAAAAGCTAAAATGCGGGTGACCCGTTCCCGAACGCGAGACAGTAATCCTTCAAACAACCGGAATGCTTCTTGTTTGTAAGCGTTTAAAGGGTTTTGCTGTGCATACTGACGCAACCCGATAGAACCTTTTAAGAAATCCAGCGTCTGTAAGTGTTCTTTCCAACAGGTATCAATGGATTGAATGATAATGCTCTTTTTTAAATCATTTTGAATGTCGGTCGGTAACAATTTTAATTTATCCGCTACGGCTTTATCGGACATTTCATTCAAACGTTCGACCATCGTTTCCGGTGTGATACCCGGTTCGTTGATCCAGGATTCAAACGGAACGTCAAGCCCCAATAATTTTGCGGTTTCTTCTTTAAGAGCTTTGGCATCCCAATCTTCTGGAACAGATTTTTCGGGAGCAATTCCATAAACCAAATTTTGAATGCAATCATCACGCATACCCCGGATGACATCATCAACGTCATCCGTTGTCATCAATTCACGCCGTTGTTCATAAATGACTTTGCGTTGATCATTCATAACACCATCATATTCCAGCAAACTTTTGCGAACATCAAAGTGAAAACCTTCCACTTTTTCTTGGGCTTTTGCGATGGCCTTACTGATCCAGGGATGAACGATGGCTTGGCCGTTCGGCATCCCCATTGTTTTTAAAATGTTTCCAATTCGTTCGGAACCGAAAATACGCATCAGGTCATCTTGCAATGAAACATAGAATTTGCTGAGTCCCGGATCACCCTGACGACCGGACCGACCCCGGAGTTGGTTGTCGATGCGTCGGCTTTCATGCCGTTCGGACCCCAGCACATATAGACCGCCGGCCTTTAAAGCGATATCTTTACCGGTGGCAATTTCAGCCCGAATTTTTTCGGCTAATTTTTCTTTATCGGTATCCGGATTTTTGGCCAATTCTTCGGCCATCCGCATATCAAAGTTGCCGCCCAGTTGAATGTCTGTTCCCCGACCGGCCATGTTGGTGGCAATCGTGACAGCCCCCGGTCGTCCGGCTTGGGCGACAATTTGGGCTTCTTGTTCGTGATGACGGGCGTTCAAAACATTAAACGGAATATCCGATTTTTTACGAAGCAGATTAGCTAAAATTTCGGATTTTTCAATAGAGGTTGTTCCAACCAAAATCGGTTGTTGCCGATTATGAGCGGCGATGATTTCGTCAATGATGGCATTGTATTTTTCTTCGGCCGTGCGATAAATAACATCTTGTTCATCAATGCGGCCGGATGGCTTGTTCGTCGGGATTTCAATGACATCCAAATGATAAATGCTGTCAAATTCACCGGCTTCGGTCATGGCGGTCCCCGTCATACCGGCCAATTTCGGGTAGAGACGGAAATAATTTTGAAAGGTAATGGATGCGACGGTCTGATTTTCCGGTTGGATTTCAACATGCTCTTTGGCTTCCAAAGCCTGATGCAAACCGTTTGAATAGCGGCGGCCTTCCATAATGCGGCCGGTAAATTCATCGATAATCATGACTTTACCGTCCTTGACCATATAATCCACATCCCGCGTGAACAGGGTGTGTGCCCGTAAAGCTTGCTCAACAAAGTGAACAAACGGTATGTTTTCCGTATCATACAGTGTGCCGCTCATCAAACCGGAAGCACGCAATTTTTCCTCAACAAATTCAACGCCGGCATCCGTCAACGTGACATTTTTGCGTTTTTCGTCCTTTTCATAATGTTCGGGGCGAATATCGGCCATTAATTGATCAACAACCTGGTATTTTTCGGAAGAGTCTTCGGCTAAGCCCGAAATGATCAAAGGCGTGCGGGCTTCATCAATCAAAATAGAGTCAACTTCATCCACAATCGCATAATAAAACGGTCGTTGAACCATAGCATTTAAGGATAACCGCATATTATCCCGCAAGTAGTCAAACCCTAATTCGTTATTGGTGGCATATGTAATATCGCAATTATAAACGGCACGGCGCTGCTCGTCGTTCAACTCGTGAACCAGACAGCCAACGGTCAACCCCAAAAAGCGATAAATTTTACCCATCCATTCACTGTCCCGTTTGGCCAAATAATCGTTGACGGTCACAACGTGAACACCACGGCCGGTCAGAGCGTTTAAATAGACGGGTAGAGTGGCAACCAATGTTTTTCCTTCACCTGTGCGCATTTCGGCAATTTTTCCGTTGTGGAGGACGATACCCCCCAGTAGTTGCACATCAAAAGGACGTAACCCCAAAGTTCGTTTAGCTGCTTCCCGGACAACGGCAAAGGCCTCAACCAACAAGTCATCCAATGTTTCTCCTTTACTCAACCGGTCTTTGAATTCGGTCGTTTTAGCTTTCAAAGCTTCATCGGATAATGTCGAAATTTCGGGTTCGAGGGCATTGATGTCAGCAATGGTTTTTTTGAATTTTTTTAAATAGCGATCATTGGCTGAGCCGAACAGATTCTTTAATTTCATTGATTTTCCTTACATAGACTTTCGGTTGATTAAAATTATATGTTATGACATAGGCTATTTTTTCCGAAAAGTCAAGAATAAGAACTGAATTTGTTTGATAAAATGATTTTCGCAAAGTGGGGGGATATTGGAAAAAGAACGGACAAGAGGTTCGTTAGGTGTAAAAAAAATAAAAAAAGTGTTGCTTTTTCATTATGGCTTTTGTAATATGGAATAAAATAACCCCAGGAGTATCAATTAAGGAGTCCCCTCATGTATCGTAAAATAATTGCTTTTGGTTTAATGACAAGTTTGCTTTTCGGATTATCAAACGGGACGTATGCCGCTGGCTCGGCTGTTGGATTATCCCCGCGGAAGGCTATCTATCAGGCGGCGCGCACCGGGAATGTTAAGGCTGTTGAAAATTTGGTGCGGCAGGGATTTTCTTTGGAAACAGTTGATTCAAACGGAAATACGGCCCTATGTGCTTCGGTGGCGTTGAAAGATGTGACCGCCTATAATACATTGATTGCCGCCGGGGCAGATCCGAATGCCGATTGTATGAAGAATATGTCGGCCGCCCGGAAAGAGCGTTTCTGTGCCGGTAGGGGAATTGCCGATCGGTCCATCTGTACCGGGGTGGCTAAATCAGGTATTATCACGTCCAATATTTGGGCTGACGCGGCCGGGGTTGCCGTTTTGGGGACAGTTGCTGTGGCGGCTGCCAGCGGCGGTGGCGGTGGTGGCGGCAGCAGTGGTGGTGGAGACGACGGCGGGTCTGGCGGCGGGTCCGATTCGGGGCTATGCGCCAATGTTGATTGCGGATTTCACGGAAACTGTGATTCAAATACGGGAACCTGTATTTGTGAAACGGGTTGGTCGGGTACTTATTGTACCGAACAGGAAGACGTGACACCGTCTTGTGATGATGTGGATTGCGGGGACCATGGGACCTGTAATGCCGGTGCTTGTATCTGTGCCGACGGGTGGAGTGGCTCAACTTGTAATATCGCGCCGGATGCTTGTTATAATGTAAGTTGCGGGGCACATGGTTCCTGCTCAAACGGAACGTGTAGTTGTCGGGACGGATTTTCGGGAACAAATTGTGAAGTGCCGCCGACAACCGAATTAACGGAAGAAACGACAATGGATGAACAAAGTGGCGTTCCCTGCGATGATGGTGAAGTTATCAATGGTGTGTGTACGAAACCGGTCCAATCGGGTAATGATGAGCATGCAGTCGTTGAACAAAATGATCCGGATGCAACGACGAATCCTCTGTTTTTGGCTGAATTCGGCGGAAATGTCGAAAATACGGGTGACGTGGAACGCTCCGGCTCATCGACCGAACAATTTGTTGGTATGTGGGCGAACGGTGTTGGGGCGGATGCTTTGTCGCCTGGTGGTTCAACCGTCGATTTGACAAAGGCGTCAAAAGCCACAAACAGCGGGACCCTGACATTGACGGAAGAAACGGTTGATGATAAAGGAATTATCGGAATGAAAGCCACATCGGCCGGCACCATTAAAAATACCGGAACAATTGATTTGACGACAAAATCTCCGAATCAGTCTGCGGCCATGCTGGCTAAGGGAAAGGGATTGGCTGTTGAAAATCAGGGGATCATTAACCTGAATCCGACAGAATCTTCTTGGGACATGACAGGGATGTCTGGGGCCGATCGAAATGTATTGAATGATACGGACGGGCAAATCAATATCGTGATGGGTCAAAAAACATCGGGATTAACGACCGAAAAAGGTTCGGTTGTCGGCATGACCGGTGATTTTGTTTTGAATCGCGGCACGATCACGGCCAAAGTTGATGATACCGTTCCGGAGGGCCAAACGGTTCAAACAGATTTGCGCTTGATAGAAGCCGGTCCGAATGGCATGGCTTTCAATGACGGCACCATCAATTTGGATATTACGAATATGATGTTTAATGTGTCGGCTTTGGCGCCGTCCGGTGGGGCGTCGGGGGCAAAGTTGACCAACAACGGCACGATGAATGTGACGGGGGATTTGTATTATGATTCCGCGTTGAGTAAACAGGTCTACCTGATGGGGACTGCGGATACATCTTCTACATTATTGAATGAAGGTTTGATTGATGTGGATATTGATGTGTCTAAGGGCGGCTTGTTTGGAGTGATGAACGGCAATGGCGGTACACAAACCAATAATAAGGATATTAAGGTCAAATTGACTTCCGTCGGGGCAACGGATGGCTTCTATGCATCTGTGTTTGATTCGCAGGCCGGTTCACAAGTAAATAACGGGACAGTTGATGTGACGTTTGCTCCGGGTGTAGCAAATTCAAGTTCCTTCTTTACTGTTATGGATTATCATGGTGGTGAAGGCGGAGTTGATCAAACCAATAACGGTTTGATTCGAATGACATCCGAAATGGACGGCCTGTCGGTTGTTGCCATGACCGGGGCCGGAGCAAAAGTAAACGGTGCCGAAGGAGAAATTCACCTGATCAGCAGCGCAAACAATTCTTCTTTGGCTGCAATCGGCGGTGGTGGCGGATCGGCCAATAATAGCGGTAAGGTCTTCTTGGAACACAATGGCGGTAGCGGCAGTATTGTCGGCTTTGGTGGCGCCAATGAAGGTAAAATCTATATCCGGGCCAATGATATGACGGGAATGACGGGTATTAACGGTGCTTCCATCGCACCGGGTGGGGCTACCGTTGATGACAGCAAAGGGTTGATTGATATTAAACTGACGGGAAGCACGTATGGTGCTGTGGCAGGGGCTTCCGTCGCCGGTGCCGGAACCCTTAATAATGCCAATAAAGTAAGTATTGAAGCGAAGGATTCTTTGCGTGCCGGTGATTTAATGGCTGTGGGTATGACGGTCCTTGAAGGTGCTCAACTCAATCGGGGGGGCGATACGATTATAAATGTGAACGGTTCTACCTCCGGCAAAACGCAAATTTGGGGTCTGCAATCTGAAAATGCTCATATTACGAATAACGGGGATATCCGTATCACATCCGATTTAACGAACAGTAACCAACATGTTGTTATCGGTATGGAATCGCAGGATACCCAGCGTTCAGAATTAACGCAGTATAAAGCGATTAACAATAACCGGATTCGAATTAATGTGACCGGTGGTAAAAGCAGCATACATCGGGACGGTATCCCGTTTGATGTGGTCGGTATGGCGACGAATTCTTATGCTGAAAACAGTGGCACCGGGGTTATTTCAATCAATGTTTCCGGTGATGCCAAAGCGGCCGGTATGGTGGCCTATGATGCCGGTCAGATTGTGAATAAGGGAACGATTATCTTTACCGGTAATGCCGATAATTTTACGCCGTTTTACGGGACGGGTCTTCGGAACATTGATTTGGCTTGGGATAAAGACGGTAATGTCATTAAAAAGACAACTGTTTATGCGTCGGTTTATAATGGCGGCGATATCATTATCAACAATATGCCGATTAGCATAACCAATGCCCAAGGTCACGGTTATGAAGGCAGCGGTTGGGCCAGACGAACCTATGACTGGGTTGAAAACGATGAAGAAGGCAATCCGGTGAACGATTTTGTTTTAAATAAGGATGAAACAAATGTTGATTCATTTACGGAATACAATACGCTCGGCACGCCGTTCGCCAATGTGGAAGATGTGACGACTCCCTCCTTTATTTTAAATAACGGTGTTCGGTATGTGTCTGAACAAAACGGAACATTGAATGCAAACGGATCTCACCTGATCGGGGAAATTACGGCTGGTACGTCATTAGCGTTAAACGGCAATAAGGATATCTATATCGGTGATGGTAAAGGGTCCGGAGCCGTAATCGGTGACGGGGATTTTTCGGATTTGACCTTTGTCTCTGATTCGCCCCTGTTTACCGCAGGATATCGCATCAATGATAAAAACAGTAACGGACTGGATATCGTTCTGACGCGTCGGTCTTTTGCCGATGTTGTATCGGATGCCTCTTTGGCCGATTATTTAGAGCGGAACTATGTAGCCGGATATAATGAATCATTCTTTAATGAATTGAAGTCGTTTAATAATCGGCAGAGTTTGATGGCCGGACTCAATCAAATGACCGGTCGAGATATGTTGTCACGCTTTAATTTTGAAGATATGACAATGATTCGGGAATTAAATGTTGATATGAACAATCAACTGTTCCGTCGTCCGGAAGCGGCCTTTGCAACGGCGGGTATTGTTAAGCCGATGGCATTTAGTGGAGATATCGGTTCGGAAAGCCGGTATAGTCTGTTTAATAAACGGCGGGGAAATTTATCCGTCGGCTTCGGGGTAGCATTTACCGATGTCCGATCCGATGATACACATAACAGTAATGACCGGAAGGAAACAATGTATCAATTGGTTGTTCCGGTTGGCTATCGTGCTGCTGGGATGCACTTTATTACATCGCCGCGTATCGGATATGCCAGAGGTAATTATGACCGTGTCGGCTTTAATAATCAATCCTATGACGGAACGATGGAAAAGCGAATTTTCGGCTTGATGAATGAAGCGCGTTATCCGATGACTTTTGGGGATTGGACGGTTGAACCGGCGGCTGAATTGAATGTGTTGGGGATGAGTCAACGGGGAAAAGAAGACCGGAAAGATTACAGCCTGAATATTAAGTCGCAGAACACCTATTCTGTGGAAAGTGGAATCGGATTATATCTGACACGGGCCGAAGAATTAAGCAAGGATTCTCGTGTTAAGTTGACGGCCGGCGTCGCAGGATACCATGAATTTGCCGATCCGTATCGGTTGGATGTCGGGATGAACGGATTGATGGGAACATTCCGGCTTCGTGATGAAAAGCGGTCCGATAATCGGGGAATCATTCGGTTAGGACTGGATTATGATTATCGGGATTTGTCGGTTTACGGGTCCTTTATCTCTTATATTGATCGGGAAGTTCGGTCTGCCGTTAAATCCGGTATGAAATTGAAATTTTAACAGAGGAAAACCGCCCATGACAGGGAAGCAACGTTATAGTGAAAACGGTAGAAGCATTATTGAAATTTTGGGTGTCTTGGCTATTATGGGCATCTTAACAATCGGTGCGGTTGCTTCTTTTCGATATGGAATGACCAAAAGTCGGACCAATCATATGATTGAGGATATTCAAACCGCCTATTTAGAAGAAAGCGGATTGGTTCAGCATCATACGTTGTGGACGCCGGTGCACTTTACGCCGTCCAGCGGCACAGATTTAACCACGTTGTTTGATAAGGCCTCCCATGTATTTGTAAAGGCGGCCGATGTTGATAAACGTGTTTGTGAAATGTTGTTGCGCGTCGGCTCTGATTATCGGTTTTCCTTCTATGACTTAGCCGGTAATGAAAAGACGGAATGTATTGATTCGGATGAAATCATTGTAGCCTTTAACGGCAGTGGTGCGCCGGTTGAATGCGGTGGAGCGTCTGATTGCGGGGAAGGATTTGAAGGGTATTGTAACGGGCGCGGTCGGTGTAAAGCCTGTCAGGCTGATCAGGAAACAGATCCGGAAGTTGAAGGATGTTTTTGTAAAGATGCCAATCAAACAACATGCGTGAATCAGACGGACACTTGGTGTTGCCCGAACACACAGTTGTGCGGTGAACAAGTCGGGGAATGTAAGGATTCCGATGGTAAGTGTGCCTATTATTTTGGTGTCACCGAAGACGATGGTGTTGTTTACTATGGGGATTGCAGCTATACCTGTTCCAAAGGTGGTGCTTCAACAACATATGGCGCGAATTGTAGCTATACGGTTGGCACAACCGGTGGTTTGACGGGATATACGGATGCCGCCGGAACGGCACGCAATTATGCTTTACCGGGGGTGCAATCGGTTCAAGGTTGCCCCGGCAATCAGTATTGCGCTATTTTTTGGACGCAGCCCGAATGGTCGGCCGACGGCTCGACACCATCTATCGGGGCGGCCTCAACCGGTGTTGTTTACGGTAAGTGTCAGATGATGAGCTCTTATGAATCGACCCCTGTGGCCAAGGATTCGATTGATTCAGGGCTGGTTCGTGTGAACAAGGGATGTCCTGCCAATCAATACTGTGCTATTTTTTGGACACAGCCCGAATGGCCGCACGGGTCGGCGACACCGACGGTTGCGGCGGCCGCTATGGGAACGTTATACGGTCGGTGCCAGATGATGAATTCTTATGAATCAACACCGTTATCCAAAACCAAAACGGGTGCGGCAGCCGGCTATCATGTGGAAAAAGAGTGCCCCGAGGTTCAATTCTGTTCATTGAATTGGGCGGATGAAAATTGCACGGCCGCCGGGGCAAGTATTACCGGGACGGTGTTGGGGGCTTGCTCAAATATGAATGTCAGGAACACAACCTGCCCATATTAAGGGGGAAAAAGGAATGCCGCATGCCAAATAGTGAAGGCCTTCCGATTTATATTGACACTTACCATTTGGCACAGGATGTTTTTGCCGATACCGTCAGTTTTCCGCGGGACTATAAGTTTATTTTAGGAACGCGTCTGAATAACGATGTGTTGGATTTGTGTTGCCTGATTGATCGGATCAATCGTGCCGATGACAAAGATGACTTGCTGGATATGTTTATTTCGGGATTAGAGCGTGTGCGTATCCAATTAAGGTTATGCGCAGACTTTAAACTGATCGGTTTTCAAAGGCAGGCCGGCCTGGCCGAAATGATAGAAAAGATTTGGACACAGGCTGTTGCTTGGCAAAAAAGTGAAAGGAGGCGCCAAAAATCCGTGCCAGAATCGGGGTGAGTCACGGCCTCCCCGAGCGAGCATTTTTTTTAATTTTAAAAGGGCCGATCACCGTGCCCGGATAATGGGGCGGTAAAGACAACAGTATCGGCTTGACCACGTGGGAAGAGATTCCCAATTTGCGATTCCTCGAACGCGTATAACGTGAATCTTTCCTCAGGTGCGGTCAACAACAACAACCGTAACAACAACAACTACGCCTTGTGTGAGTAGAGTTTTCCCAGCTTTTGAAGTTAAAATATCCGGATGGAACAAACAGATTTTTATGATTTATTAAGCGATTTAACACTGGATGAAGTATTTCGGGCTTATTTTGACTGTCGCCGACGTAAACGCCGCAGTCTGTCGTCATTGAAGTTTGAAGCCGAATATGAACGCAATCTGATGACATTATATCAGGAAATTGTTCATCGGATTTACCGTCCCACGGTGTCTCAGGCTTTTATTGTGAAAAAGCCCGTCATCCGTGAAGTTTTTGCGGCGCATTTTCGGGATCGGATTGTGCATCATTTGGTGATGGGACGTTTGATTCCGATTTTTGAGCGTATCTTTTCCGATTGTTCGTATAGTTGTCGCCTGAAAAAAGGGACACTTTACGGTATTCGTTCGGTTGCGGATATGATGCGGGAATGTTCCAACCTGTATCAACGGGATTGTTATGTCCTGCGGTTGGATATTCACGGTTTCTTTTTTCATATTGACAAGAACATTTTATATCGTAAAGTTAAGCAGGTAGTGGATTCTTGTTATTTTCATCGGAATAAGTCAACAATGATTTATCTGGTGCAACAGATATTGTCGGATAATCCCGTCACTCATTGCCATATCCGTGGGGATAAAGATGATTGGCAGGATTTGCCCAAAAATAAAAGTCTGTTTTTCAGCGGTTCTCATCGGGGATTACCGATCGGTAATTTAACCAGCCAGATTTTTGCGAATTTTTACCTGAATGATTTTGATCACTTTGTGGCCGGTTTGGACACGAATTTATATTACGGGCGATATGTGGATGATTTGGTTTTAATTCATCCGGATGCCGATTATCTGATGCGGGTGCGGGAACAAATCCAAGTGTATCTGAAAACGGAATTAGGATTGTCCTTGCATCCCCGAAAGGTATCATTACAACATTACGCCAAAGGATTTGCTTTCATCGGTGCGTATATCAAGCCCGGTTGCATTTACCCGGGAAAGAGACTTCGGGTCTCTTTTTACCGTAAAATGACGGCATTAAACGGGGAATGGGCCCATACGCGACGACCGGCCGAGGATAAAGTTTTAATTCAAAAAACATTATCCAGTATTAATTCCTATTTCGGTTTGTTAAAGTATTTCAATGCCTGGCGGGTTAAATTAAAAGGGTGGAATTTATTAAGCGAAGAAATACGCGCCTGTTTTCAAACGGATGAAAGTTTGAAAAAAGTGTGGATAAAACCGGAGTTGAAAAGGGCACTATTGAAGCAAAGCCGGGATAAATTATTTGCACCGCTTCGCCGGCATCGCCGCCGTTATCGCCGATAGGGTGGGCGTAAACGCATAAAATCAATATGTCATCCTTGCGCATTTTTCTCCCCCTGTCATCCTTGCGTAGGCGAGGATCCATAAACACATAAATCAATATGTCATCCTTGCGAAAGCGAGGATCCATAAACATGTAAAATCCACCTGTCATCCCTCGCTTGACGGGGGATCCAGCGGACAAACGTCCGCATAAAGGAAGCCTTACATTCCCCATGGATGCCCGATCAGGTCGGGCATGACAGAGTATAAAAAGTGTCATCCTTGCGAAAGCGAGGATCCATAAAACACGTAAAATCCACATATTCCCCCTTACATACCTTCTTCCGTCTAAAAAAAAAGACGAAAGGATATATTTTTTTCTTGCAATTAAAAAAAAGGTTGGTTATTCTGATACAAAAATATCAGTAAAAAAGGAGCTTTTACCATGAAAAAAATCATCTGTGCCGTTTGTGTGGGGCTGTTATGGGCATCGGCTGCATTGGCCGAAGGATGCGGCAACGGTGGCGGAACGGTTATTGTCGGCCTGGACGGCACACGTTATTGCAAAAGTAATATCACCATGAATTGGTGGAGTGCTTTTGCCTGGTGCGATGCGGCTGGCGGGTCATTGATAGATATGACACGGGAATGTAATAAGGTCACCGGAGAGACCGGATGCCCGAATTTAACCGGTGTTGGCGGCAATCAATCGGTTTGGACAAAAAATGTGCCAAATTCCTCGTACGCGTATAACGTGAATCTTTCCTCAGGTGCGGTCAGCAACTACACCCGTTACGCCAACTCCTACGCCTTGTGTGAGTAGAGTTTTCCCAGCTTTTAAAACGTAAATTTTGTCTTTGGCCTGCGCGTGTCGCAGGCCATATTGCGCGGGTCCATTTAAAAGGACGCCGCGCCGGGTCGCCCTCGACCCGTGGCAAGGGGTAGGGGGAGTGGTATTAGCTCATAGGAAAAACTGTGTCGTGGGCAGGATAGGGACTGGTATAAGTTTTTAGGCATAAGTAATAAAAGTGCCTGCGTCGTGGGCGGGATAGGGACTGGTATAAATTTTTAGGCATAAGTAATAAAAGTGCCTGCGTCGTGGGCGGGGGCATAGTCCCCACCCGTGACGCAGGGGGTGTGGTCGGGCATGACAGAGTAAAAACTGTCATCCTTGCGAAGGCGAGGATCCATTAAACACATGAAATCCACCTGTCATCCCTCGCTTGACGGGGGATCCAAAAAACAAGAAGTCAATATATCATCGGCATATATCGGGATACAAATCATTCCAATCGGGATTCTGATTCTGTATTAACTTGATTTTCCAGTCGCGTTTCCAATGCTTTAATTGTTTCTCTCGCGCTATGGCACCACGTTCGTCTTGCCAAACCTCGTAATAGACCAACCGCCCAACATGGTATTTATCGGTAAAACCCTCAACGACATGGTTTCTATGTTCCCAAACCCGTTTGGACAGGTTGCCTGTTACACCGATATACAGGGTGCCGTTCGGTGCGCTGGCCATAATGTAAACATACATTTGTTTCATAAGGCGAAGGTATATGATATATTCATTTTCGTCAAGGTGTTTTTTATGGGGACTTCTTTATTTTATGGATCCTCGCTTTCGCAAGGATGACATATTGATTTATGTGTTTATGGATCCCCCGTCAAGCGAGGGATGACACTTTTTATACTCTGTCATGCCCGACCTGATCGGGCATCCATAGAAAATATAAGGCCTCCTTTATACGGACATTCGTCCGCTGGATCCCCGCTTTCGCAGGGATGACATAGAGATTTTACATGTTTATGGATTATTTGTATTTATAAGGGCGGCAAGGGTATATCGTGACAAAATCCGCTTTTTACAAAAAAGCCAAAAAAACACTTGACATTTAAATCAAAAAAAGGTATTATTCATCGTCCGAAGTTTATCGGGGCATTTGCCTACCCCGAAAATAACGGGTATTTTAGGGGTGTAGCTCAGCTGGTAGAGCATCGGTCTCCAAAACCGAGGGTCGCGGGTTCGAATCCTACCGCCCCTGCCAAAAAAGAAAAGGAAGAAACATGAAAGTATCGCCGGCTTTATTTGTTCGTCAGGTTAAACAGGAAATTTCAAAAATTACTTGGCCGACCCGCTCGGAAACGGGAATGGGAACGGTTGTCGTTATTATCTTGTGCTTAATTATGGCCGTGTTTTTGTTCCTGGTCGATTCGATTTTCGCCGGTATTGTCCGTTGGGTTATGGAGGCTTAATCAAAATGCGTTGGTATGTGATTCATACATATTCGGGATTTGAAAACAAAATTGCCGATTTTATTATGGAACAGGCGGCTAAAAAAGGTCTGTCGGATAAGGTGGAACAGGTCTTGGTCCCGCAAGAAAACGTGGTCTCCGTTCGCAATGGCACCAAGGTTGAACAAAAGCATAAATTCCTGCCGGGCTATGTTTTGATCAAAATGGAAATGAATGATGAAACATGGTATCTGGTCAACAATACACCCAAGGTCACGGGCTTTTTGGGCGGAAAAAAACCGACCCCGATTACCGAGGCCGAAGCCATGCGGATTTTAAATCAGGTTCAGGAAGGTACGGAAAAACCACGCACTGCCGTTTCCTATGATGTTGGGGAACAGGTACGCGTTATTGACGGGCCGTTTGCTTCCTTTGTCGGAACGGTAGAAGAGGTTGATAAGGAAAAAGAACGGTTAAAGGTTTTGGTATCAATTTTCGGACGGGCAACGCCGGTTGATTTGGACTTTGTCCAGGTTAAAAAGGCCTAGCCCTTGCGATTAAAGTTGCGGATCAAACCAATTCGGATCCGATAACTGTGTAGCGGATGAGCCATCATCGGACTACAAAACTTCAAGACAAGAAATTGTTGAATGAATTGGATGGATATTTTTGTTAGAGGTTAAAAAATGGCAAAAAAAATTATTGGCTTTATCAAACTTCAAATTGAAGCCGGTAAAGCAAACCCGTCCCCTCCGGTCGGTCCGGCTTTGGGGCAACGTGGGTTAAATATCATGGAATTCTGTAAGGCATTTAATGCCAAAACACAAAAAGAAGAACCGGGTTCCCCGATTCCTGTTGTGATTACGGCCTATGCGGATCGGACGTTTTCGTTCGTCACAAAGCTGCCGCCGGTCAGTTATCTGATTAAAAAAGCCGCTAATGTTAAAAGCGCTTCCAAGGAACCGGGACGGAATAAAGTGGCTAAAATCACAAAAGCACAAGTGAAAGAAATCGCCGAAAAGAAATTGCCGGATATGAACTGCCATACGGTTGAATCTGCTATGGAAATGGTCGCCGGTCAGGCTCGGTCAATGGGTATTGAAGTGGTGGAGTAAAGCATGTCATACGGTAAAAGATTAAAAAAAGCATACGAATCCATTGATACCAACAAGGTCTATACTTTGGATGAAGCCGTTGCTATGGTGAAAGCCGGTGCAACCGCTAAATTTGACGAAACAATTGATATCGCCGTGCGCTTGGGTGTTGATCCGCGTCAATCCGACCAAATGGTCCGTGGCGCTGTATCCTTGCCGGCCGGAACGGGTAAAACATTGCGTGTTGCCGTGTTTGCCAAAGGTCCGAAAGCCGAAGAAGCCCGCAAAGCCGGTGCCGATATTGTCGGTGATGATGATTTGATGAACACAATCATGGCCGGTAAGATTGAGTTTGATCGCTTAATCGCTACACCGGATATGATGGGTGTTGTCGGACGCCTCGGTAAAGTTTTGGGCCCGAAAGGCTTGATGCCGAATCCGAAATTGGGAACCGTGACAATGGATGTGGCGAATGCCGTTAAGGCCGCCAAAGCCGGTCAGGTCCAATTCCGCGTGGACGCTGTCGGTGTGGTTCATGCCGGTATCGGTAAAGCCAGTTTCTCGGCCGAAAACATTGCCGAAAACGTTAAAGCCTTTGTGAAAAATCTGGTGGCGATTAAGCCGGCTTCTGCTTCGGGTGTTTACCTGCAACAGGTGGCCCTGTCCAGTACACAAGGCGTTGGTGTTAAAGTGTCTGTTCCGACAATCGTCGGATAAGCATTTAAGTCCGGTATCGGATGTGATAAAGACATCCGGTATCGGCAACCTGTCCTAGACTGCGGGTACTTGCCACGGGGCAAGATTTAAGGGAAAGCATTCCGCCGGCATAGACAGAAATGAATCAGAGATTCCTTTTGGAGTTGACGGTTATTGTTTCTAGGCAGGATTAAAGAGTGGGTGTGGTAAGAAAACTTATCAAACCTGTGTAGAAACCGAAAGGACGGGAAATCCCGAACTTTCAAACAATATGTTGGAGACATATCGTGAAACGTGAAGAAAAACAACAGTTGATTTCCGAAATGAAGGAAGTGTTCAGTAATTCTTCTTTGGTGGTCGTTGTCTTGAATAAAGGCTTGAACATGGAAGAAACAACCGAATTACGGAACAATGTCCGGAAAGACGGAGCCAACTATCGTGTTGCTAAAAACCGTCTGGCGAAACTGGCTCTGGCAGGAACACCTTGCGAATCCCTGGCGGATTTGCTGGTTGGCCCAACGGCTATCGCCTATTCGGCAGATGAAATTGCTGCCTCTCGTGCGGTAGTCAAAATGGCCAAAGACAATGACCGATTTGAAATTGTTGGCGGTGTCATGAACGGACAAAAAGTGGATGCAAAGATGATTCAATCTTTGGCTGCTTTGCCGTCCTTGGACGAAATCCGCGGCAAATTGGTCGGCTTGTTGCAGGCTCCTGGCGGACAGTTGGCAAGATTGGCCAAAGCTTATTCCGAAAAGGAACAGGCTGCTGCCTAATGCAATTTAAAATTTTAACAATATAAAAACAAAAGGAAAATAAAAATGACAGATTTAAATAAAATTATTGATGAGTTGTCTGCTTTAACAGTAATGGAAGCGGCTGAACTCGCTAAAATGTTGGAAGAAAAATGGGGCGTTTCTGCTGCTGCTCCGGTCGCCGTAGCCGCTGCAGGTGCTGCTGCCGCCGAAGAAAAGACAGAATTTGATGTCATCTTGGCCGATGGTGGTGCTAACAAAATCGCCGTAATTAAAGAAGTTCGTGCAATTACGGGTTTAGGCCTCAAAGAAGCCAAAGACTTGGTTGAAGGTGCTCCGAAAGAAGTGAAGAAAGGTGTCGCCAAAGACGAAGCCGAAAAATTAAAGAAACAACTGGAAGCCGCTGGTGCTAAGGTTGAATTGAAGTAATTGATCTTCAAAAACGGGTTGGGTCGCATCATTTCCTGTGGGAATTTGATGACGGCCCGATACCGGTAAATAAAGCAATAAGGGTCCCGGTGCCCTTCACCGGCCAGAATTTTTGATTATATTATATGGGGAAAAACGCATGATCAAACAAGAAACGAATCGCAGAAGAGTTCGTAAAAATTTCGGAAAAATTGAAGCAGTTGCCCAAATGCCTGACTTAATCGGTGTACAAACGGATTCTTACAAAGAGTTCTTACAATGGGGAGTCCCGGTTGATAAGCGAGCCGATTCAGGGTTGCAGGCTGTTTTTAAATCTATCTTTCCGATTCATGATTTTGCCGGTCGTGGAGATTTGGAGTTTATCAAGTATGAATTGGATGAACCCAAATTTGACGTTGATGAATGTTTGAAACGCAGTTTGACATTTGCTGCACCTGTTCGGGCAACTTTACGATTAGTTGTTTGGGACGTTGATGCCGCGACGGGTGTTCGCTCCATTCGGGATATTAAGGAACAAGATGTCTATATGGGTGATTTGCCCCTGATGACAGAAAAAGGAACCTTCATTGTTAACGGCACGGAACGGGTTGTTGTGTCCCAAATGCATCGGTCCCCGGGTGTATTTTTTGATCATGATAACGGTGAGACACATTCTTCGGGTAAGTTCTTGTTTGCGGCTCGCATTATTCCCTATCGCGGTTCATGGATTGATTTTGAATTTGATGCCAAAGATTTGATTTATGTTCGGATTGACCGTCGTCGGAAATTGCCGGTGTCGTCGTTGTTATATGCCTTGGACAGTGATTATACCATTCAAAAGCGGGCAGAAGCGGCTGCCAATGGGCAAGAAATTGATCCGGCCGATGTCTATGGAATGGGTAAAGAAGAAATTTTAAACTATTTCTATCAAACCGTTGTCTTTAAAAAGGATAAGAAAGGTTGGAAGACGGAATATAATCCCGACTTGTTGAAAGGGCAAAAATTGGCCTTTGATTTGGTGGATGCCAAAACGGGAAAAGTTGTTTTTGAAAAAGGTCAGAAGTTAATTTCCGCCAAAGCCAAAAAATTACAGAAAGACGGTCTGACGGAATATGTTCTGCCGGAAGAAGAATTAAATGGTCGTTTCGTGGCAACGGATATCATTGATGAAAAAACGGGCGAAGTTGTTTTGGAAGCCGGTGATGAACTGACCGAAGATGATTTTGTCAAGCTGAATGAAATGAAGTTAAAGGAATTACCGATTTTGCATATTGATTACGTGCGGGTCGGCCCCTATATTCGTAACACATTGGTTGCCGATAAAAATACGACACGGGAAGAAGCCTTAATTGATATTTACAAGATTATGCGGCCGGGTGAATTGCCGGTTGTTGAAACGGCGGATAACTTGTTCCGTGGTATGTTCTTTGATTTGGAACACTATGATTTGTCGGCGGTCGGCCGGGTTAAGATGAACGGTCGATTGGGTTTCAGTAATGAGGAAGTTCCTGATTCCGTGCGTGTTTTACGTAAAGAAGATATTTTAAAGATTTTAAAGACGCTGGTCGAAATTAAAGACGGTCAGGGTGAAATTGATGATATTGATAATCTGGGTAATCGGCGGGTGCGTTCTGTCGGTGAATTGATGGAAAATCAATATCGGTTAGGCTTATTGCGGATGGAACGGATGATTCGTGAACGGATGACGTCCAGTGAAATTGATTCGGTTATGCCGTATGATTTAATCAATGCCAAACCGTTGTCGGCCGCGGTGCGGGAATTCTTTGCCAGCAGCCAACTCAGTCAATTTATGGATCAAAACAATCCGTTGGCCGAAATTACGCATAAACGGCGTTTATCGGCTTTGGGTCCGGGCGGTTTGACTCGGGATCGGGCCGGTATGGAAGTGCGTGACGTGCATCCGACTCATTACGGCCGTATTTGTCCGATTGAATCTCCGGAAGGTCAGAATATCGGTTTGATTAACTCATTGGCCAGTTTTGCTCGTATCAACAAATATGGTTTTATTGAAACACCGTATCGTAAGGTTGTGAACGGTAAAGTGACGGATGAAGTTGTCTATTTGTCCGCTATGGAAGAAGCCCGTCATACGATTGCTCAGGCAAATGCAAAAGTAAATGCCAAAGGGGAATTGACGGAAGAATTGGTGACATCGCGTCGGGCCGGTGAAGTTATGTTGGCCAAACCCGAAGAAGTAGATATGATTGACGTATCCCCCAAGCAAGTTGTATCTGTGGCGGCGGCATTAATTCCGTTCTTGGAAAACGATGACGCAAACCGGGCCTTAATGGGATCCAACATGCAACGTCAGGGTGTCCCTTTGTTAAAGGTTCAGGCTCCGTTGGTCGGAACGGGTATGGAAGCCGTCGTGGCCAAGGATTCTAAGGCCGCCATTACGGCGAAGCGTTCTGGTGTCGTTCAACAGGTTGATTCGTCTCGTATTGTTATTCGTGCGACGGATGAGTTGAGTTCAACAGCCTCGGGTGTGGATATTTACACATTGGAAAAATTCCAACGGTCGAATCAAGGCACTTGTATGACACAACAACCGATTGTAAAAACCGGTGAAATTGTGAATAAAGGTGATATTATTGCCGACGGTCCGTGTACTCAGTTGGGTGAATTGGCCTTGGGTCGCAACGTATTGGTGGCCTTTATGCCGTGGAACGGATATAACTATGAAGACTCAATCTTGATTTCGGAACGGATTGCTCGGGATGACGTCTTTACGTCCATTCACTTGGAAGAGTTTGAAGTGACGGCCCGAGATACCAAGTTGGGCCAAGAAGAAATTACTCGCGATATTCCGAATGTCGGTGAAGAAGGCTTGAAAAACCTGGATGAAACGGGTGTCGTTTATATCGGTGCCGAGGTAAAAGCCGGGGATATCTTGGTCGGTCGTGTGACACCGAAGGGTGAAACCATCATGACACCGGAAGAAAAATTGCTCCGTACCATCTTTGGTGAAAAAGCTGCCGATGTGCGGGACAGTTCCTTACGTGTGCCGCCGGGAATTTCCGGAACGGTCGTGGATGTGCGTGTCTTTACACGTCGGGGATTAGAAAAAGACGAACGGGCTCTGTCTATTGAGCAGGCGGAGATCAGTCGTTTGGCCAAAGATCGTGATGATGAAAAGGCAATTATTCAAGGCAGTTTCTATGATCGTATTCGTGGCTTATTGGCCGGTCAAAAGGTGTCCAAAGCCGTTGGGTTTAAGGCCGGGACGGTCCTGACAGCCGATGCTTTGGCGGCGGTGAAAAACGTTGATTTACGTAAAATCAATGTTGCCGATGATAAGGTTATGAAAGAAATCGAACAATTGTTGCAAACATTGGACGACGCCGAAACAAATCTGCAAAAGAAGTTTGAAGATCGGGTCGAAAAATTGCAACGCGGTGACGAAATGATGGCTGGTGAACTGAAAAAGATTAAGGTCTTTATTGCCACCAAACGGAAATTGCAACCGGGTGATAAGATGTCCGGTCGTCATGGGAACAAGGGTGTGGTTTCTCGGGTGTTGCCGATTGAAGATATGCCCTATACCGAAGACGGAACACCGATGGATATCGTGTTAAATCCGCTGGGTGTGCCATCCCGTATGAATGTGGGACAGATTTTGGAAACGCACCTGGGATATGCTTGTCGGGAATTGGGTCGCCAAATCGGTGAAATCGTGGATAAAGTCAAAGCCAAGGCCGCCAAGATTGATGACTTGAAATCAAAATTACAAGAAGTCTATGGCGATCGGGAATATAAGAATAAGATTGCCGATATGAATGATACGGACTTGTTGGCGATGAGTGAAAATCTGAAAGGTGGTGTGCCTATTGCAACGCCGGTGTTTGACGGAGCTCATCAAGATGACATTGATAACATGTTAAAGATGGCTGGGTTGAATGTATCGGGGCAGGTGACACTGTTTGACGGTTTAACCGGAGAACCCTTTGATCGACCGGTGACAATCGGATACATGTATATGTTAAAATTGCACCACTTGGTTGATGAAAAGATTCACGCCCGTTCCATCGGACCTTACAGTTTGGTGACACAACAACCGCTTGGCGGTAAAGCCCAGTTCGGTGGCCAGCGTTTCGGTGAAATGGAAGTGTGGGCTTTGGAAGCCTATGGGGCTGCCTATACTTTACAGGAAATGTTGACGATTAAGTCCGATGACGTGTCTGGTCGTATTAAGGCTTATGAAACCATTATCCGTGGGGATAATAATTTCGAAGCCGGTATTCCGGAATCGTTCAATGTGCTTACCAAAGAAATGAAATCGTTGGCACTTGATGTCGAATTAAATCAAAGCGAAACCAAATAACAAACAAAGAGGCAAAAACAATGAATGAATTGATTACAAATTTTAGTCCTGTGGCTAATCCGCAATCTTTTGATGATATTCGGATTTCAATTGCATCTCCGGAAAAAATCCGCAGTTGGTCGTATGGTGAGGTGACTCGTCCGGAAACGATTAACTATCGGACGTTTAAACCAGAAAAAGACGGTTTGTTCTGTGCCAAGATTTTCGGACCGGTCAAGGATTACGAATGTTTATGCGGTAAGTATAAACGCATGAAGTATCGGGGTATTACCTGTGAAAAATGCGGTGTTGAAGTCACTTTGTCAAAGGTGCGTCGGGAACGGATGGGGCATATTGAATTAGCCTGTCCGGTCACACATATTTGGTTTTTGAAATCGCTCCCCAGTCGTATCGGCACGTTATTGGATATGATGTTGAAAAACTTGGAAGCCGTTTTATATTTTGAAAAATATATTGTGATTGAACCGGGTCTGACAGCCTTGAAATTGCATGATTTGTTGACAGAAGAACAATATCAGGCGGCTTTGGAAGAATACGGGGAAGATGCTTTCCGTGTCGGTATTGGTGCCGAAGCTATTAAAGAAATGCTTTCCCAAATCGATTTGGCTGCCGAAGCGGCGTCTTTGCGGGCTGAATTGATTGAAACAAAATCCGATATGAAACGGAAGAAAATCGTCAAAAAATTAAAATTGGTCGAATCCTTCTTGGAATCCGGTTCTCGTCCGGAATGGATGGTATTGGATGTGTTGCCGGTTATTCCGCCGGAGTTGCGTCCGTTGGTGCCGTTGGACGGTGGTCGGTTTGCCACTTCTGATTTGAACGATTTATATCGGCGTGTTATTAACCGGAACAATCGGTTAAAACGGTTGTTGGAATTACGGGCCCCTGAGATCATTATCCGTAATGAAAAGCGTATGTTGCAGGAAGCCGTTGATGCTTTATTTGATAACGGGCGCCGGGGACGGGCAGTGGCTGGAATGAATAAACGGCCGTTAAAATCTTTGGCCGATATGTTAAAGGGTAAACAAGGTCGTTTCCGTCAAAACTTGCTTGGTAAACGGGTGGATTACTCGGGCCGTTCCGTGATTACGGTTGGTCCGGAATTGATGTTGCATCAGTGCGGATTGCCCAAACGGATGGCTTTGGAACTGTTTAAACCGTTCATTTATTCCAAATTGGAACAGTACGGTATGGCTTCAACAATTAAAGCGGCTAAGAAAATGGTTGAAAAGGAAAAACCGGAAGTTTGGGATATTTTATCCGAAGTTATTCGTGAGCATCCGGTATTGCTCAACCGGGCGCCGACGTTGCACCGTTTAGGTATTCAGGCTTTTGAACCGGTTTTGATTGAAGGAAAAGCCATTCAATTACACCCGTTGGTTTGTACGGCGTTTAACGCAGACTTTGACGGTGACCAGATGGCTGTTCATGTTCCGTTGTCTATGGAAGCGCAATTGGAAGCCCGTGTTTTGATGATGTCCACCAATAACATTTTGTCACCGGCATCCGGTAAGCCGATTATTGTGCCGACACAAGACGTTATTTTAGGTTTGTATTATATGTCTATGGCTTTGGACGGTGAACCGGGTGAAGGCATGGTATTTTCTTGCCCGCAAGAAATTGAACACGCCTTGTTTAATCATGTTGTGACGCTCCATTCTAAGATTAAAGTCCGTCTGACAATTATGGAAGATAACGGTGTAAAGAATACACGTGTTGTTGAAACAACACCGGGTCGGATGAAGTTAGCCTCTTTATTACCGGATAACAGCAAGATTCCGTTCAGTTTGATGAATCGGCTTATCCGGAAGAAAGAAGTTTCGGATATCATTGATGCGGTCTATCGCTTCTGTGGTCAAAAAGAAACCTGTATTTTCGCGGATCGGATTATGGGCCTCGGGTATCGTCAGGCGGCTTTGTCCGGCATTTCGTTCGGTAAGGATGACTTGATTGTTCCGGAAGCTAAAAAGAAATTGTTGGCCGAAACAGAAAAGAAAACTAACGAATTTGAACGTCAATATCAGGATGGTTTGATTACTCGTTTGGAAAAATACAACAAAGTGGTGGATGCTTGGGCAGCCTGCACGGATGCTATTTCGGAAGCCATGATGAAAGGTATTTCAAAGATTGAGCCCGGTAAGCCCGTGAACTCTGTCTATATGATGGCGAATTCCGGTGCGCGTGGTTCGGCGGCGCAGATGCGTCAGTTGGCCGGTATGCGTGGCTTGATGGCTAAACCTAACGGTGAAATTATTGAAACACCTATTCGGTCGAACTTTAAGGAAGGCTTGACCGTTATGGAATACTTTAACTCAACACACGGTGCCCGTAAAGGGTTGGCCGATACTGCTTTAAAAACGGCAAACTCCGGTTATTTGACACGGCGTTTGGTTGATGTGGCCCAAGATGCCATTATTACAATGGAAGATTGCGGTACAGATAATGGTATCACCATCCAACCGATTATTGAAGGCGGTGATGTGATTGCGACTACCGGTGAACGGATTTTGGGTCGGACGGCTGCGGAAGACATTAAGAATCCGACAACCGGTGAGGTTATTGTGCCCAAGAATCATTTGATTGACGAAAATGATGTCGAGAAAATTGATGCGGCCGGTGTTGATTCGGTTAAGATTCGGTCGGTTTTGACCTGCGAAGCGGAAGATGGTATTTGTGCGGCCTGTTATGGTCGGGATCTGGCTCGCGGAACGGCCGTAAACCTGGGCGAAGTGGTCGGTATTATTGCGGCTCAATCCATTGGTGAACCGGGAACGCAGTTAACCATGCGGACTTTCCACATCGGTGGTGCGGCACAACGGGGCGCAGAACAATCCAATGTTGACGCAGCCTTTGATGCCAAGATTAAGTTGGGTAATTGTAATACGATTAAGAATTCGGCGGGGGATGTGATTGTTTTGTCCCGTAATTGTGAAATCTCGTTATTGGATGCTAGCGGTCGTGAAAAAGCCCGTCATAAGGTGCCCTATGGTGGTAAATTGATGGTTGAAAATGGCCAAAAAGTGACCAAAGGTACGCGGTTGGCAGAATGGGATCCATACACAACACCGATTATTGTGGATAAGGCCGGTCAGATCAAATTTGAAGATTTGGTTGAAGGCGAAACCGTTCGTCAAGTTATTGATGAAGCAACGGGTTTGTCTTCTACGGTGGTAATGGATTGGCGGCAACAATCATCTAAGCAGGATCGTAAACCGCATTTGGCGTTGCTGGATGCCAAAGGTAAGGTGTTTAAATCTGCCAGTGGTGCCGAAGCGCGTTATTACCTGGCGACCGACGCTGTTGTGACTGTGACGAATGGTCAGAATGTCAAACCTGGTGATGTATTGGCCAGATTACCCCGTGAATCAACAAAAACTCGTGATATTACGGGCGGTTTGCCGCGGGTTGCCGAATTATTTGAAGCCCGTCGCCCCAAAGATGCGGCCATCATTTCTGAAATTGACGGCCGGGTTGAATATGGGGCTGACTTTAAGACGAAGCGTCGCGTATTTGTGATTGGTGAAAATGACGAAAAGCGTGAATATCTGATTCCAAAAGGTCGTTCTGTTGCCGTTCATGAAGGCGATATTGTTCAAAAAGGTGACTTGATTGTGGAAGGCTCTTTGGTGCCGCATGATATTTTGCGTATCTTGGGGGTTGAAGCGTTGGCTCACTATATGATTCGGGAAGTTCAGGCTGTCTATCGTCTGCAAGGTGTGAAGATTAACGATAAACACATTGAAGTCATTGTGCGTCAAATGATGCGCAAGATGGAAGTGGTCGATCCGGGCGATACAACGCTGTTGGCTGGGGAACAGGTTGATAAAGACACATTGGTTGCCGAAAATGTCAAAGCGGCCAAAGCAGGCGGACGGGAAGCCAAAGCAGAACCGGTCTTGTTGGGTATTACAAAGGCCAGTTTGCAGACAAAATCGTTTATTTCGGCGGCTTCGTTCCAAGAAACAACACGTGTCTTGACCGAAGCGGCGGTTGCCGGTAAGCGGGATCCGCTCCATGGCTTGAAAGAAAACGTCATTGTCGGTCGGTTAATTCCGGCCGGAACCGGTGCCGAAATGCAACGGTTGCGTCAAATTGCGGTTGAACGCGATAAAGAAATCGTGGATGCCCGCAATAAAGAAACGGCCAATGCCGGTTAATCCATCGAATAAAATTAATCCCCCACGATATTGTGGGGGATTTTTTATTTTACAAACGGTTTAATTCCCAAACAACCCGTTTAAATTCATCAATGATTTGGGTTTCGTTTGTGACAGTTTTATTTTGCATCACGGGTTTCCCATCACAAATAACATCCGTGATGCAGGATGAATCTGCCGCATAGATTAGGTGTGAATCGATTTGTTCATTCGGTAAAAGCAAGGGATTATTTAAATCAACTAAAACGAAATCGGCCAAAGCCCCGACTTCAATTCTTCCGGTATTGATTCCAAAGGCTTGAAATCCGTTACGGGTAGCTATTTTCAAAATATCCGACACGCGCCCGGCCAAAACCGATCCAACCCGTTGTTTAGCGGATAGGGCAGCCACCTTCATCTCGGTTATCATAGATAGGGAGTTATTGGAGGAAACACTATCTGTCCCCAAGGTGAGTTGAATATTACTTTCCAAATATTTTTGTAAATTCATACTGCCGGAACCCAATTTTAAATTGGATGTCGGACAATGTGCAATAATGCTTCCGGTGTCGGCCAGTATGTGTAGTTCATCCTCATTAAAATGGACCCCGTGTGCCAAGATGGTTTTTGGCCCTAAAACGCCCCATTTGTGCAATAATTCAACCGGTCGGCATCCATATTTGTTCAGGCAATCGTGGACTTCCTTTTCCGTTTCGGATAAGTGAATATGGAAGTAAGTCTGATGGTTTTGGGCTTTTTCAAACAACCCTCGAATTAATCTTTCCGAGCAGGTATAGATTGCATGTGCTGATGTGCCCTTTATGATACGGCCAGAGGGGGATGGTCCAGATAGAAAAAGATCAGCTTGATTTAAGCGGCGTTCTGTTTCATTCTCATCAAAAAAGTCCATCCCGACATAGGGAATCATGGATCGAATCCCCATGTCATTAACAGCCCGAACAGTTTCATCCGCATCACCATACATATCACAGAAAAAGGTTGTGCCGGTCTTAATCATTTCTAAAATGGCAAAACGGGATAAAGGGTAAATATGTTCCGGTTTTAATTTGGCCTCTCGGGGCCAGATACTGGTGTTCAGCCAAGTGAACAGCTCTTGGTCCTCTCCAATCCCCCGTAGGAACATCATGGATGCATGTGTATGTGTATTGGCAAAAGATGGAAAAATAGCCTTACCGGTGCAATCCCAAATGATTTCATCAGGAACATTGATGCTTTTTTCAATTTGTGAAATGGTATTACCCTTAATTAAAATATCACAAAGTTGGTGATTTAGGCAGACTTTTTTAAGTAGCATTTACCCTCTCTGAATAAAAAAAGATGGGGTCACAAGACCCCATCCAAATAATTAATCATCATACTCAACGCTGGGGAAGCGGGCATCCTGTTTGAACTGGCGCAATGCGTCGTCAAATTTGACCGTTTCTTGGGAATTATTCCCTAATCGGCGAATGGTGACCGTTCCTTCGGCTTTTTCTTTTGCACCGACAACCAAGATAATCGGCACTTTTTTCAGAGAATGCTCCCGAACTTTATAACTGATTTTCTCATTGCGCAGATCCGTTTCAACCCGAATTCCCGCCACAAACAGTTTGTGAGCAATCTCTTTGACATAGTCGTCTTGTTCCGAGGATATCGGGGCTACCACAACCTGAACCGGGGCAAGCCAAAACGGGAAGGCACCGGCACAATGCTCAATCAAAACACCCGAAAACCGTTCTAATGAACCGAACAATGCCCGGTGCAACATAATCGGACGATGCTTTTGTCCATCTTCACCGATATAGGTCACATCAAACCGTTCCGGCAAATTTAGATCAGCCTGCAATGTGCCCAGTTGCCATTCCCGACCAATGGCATCTTTTAACTTAAAATCCAGTTTCGGACCGTAGAAAGCCCCATCACCCGGATTAATCGTATAGGCATACCCCATATCGGTTAAGGCATCAGCCAATCCCTGTTCCAACATATCCCAAATTTCATCGGTTCCGATTCGTTCTTTGGGGCGAGTGGACAGTTTAATGGCGACATCTTTTAGCCCAAAGTCTTTGTAGATGTCCAACATGAAACGGACAACCCGTTGGCATTCACCTTTGAATTGTTCCGGCGTGCAGAAAATATGGGCATCATCCTGAGTAAAAGCCCGCACCCGCAGCAATCCGTGTAATGCTCCGGAGGCTTCATACCGATGAACGCGGCCAAATTCGGCAATCCGCTTGGGTAAATCCCGATAACTGGTAATGCCTTGTTTAAAGGTTAGCACCCCACCCGGGCAATTCATCGGTTTAATCGCAAAGGTTTTTTCCTCAATGGTAGTGGTATACATATTTTCCCGATACCAATTCCAGTGGCCGGATGTTTCCCACAACACTTTATCCATAATTTGCGGTGTATTGATTTCGACATAGCCTTCGGCCTGTTGCCGGCGGCGCATATAAGCAATCAACGTTTGGAAAAAAGTCCATCCGCGCGGATGCCAAAACACATCACCGGGGGCGTATTCTTCAAAGTGGAACAAGTCCATCTCACGTCCCAATTTCCGGTGGTCACGCTTTTCGGCTTCCTCCAACAAAGTAAAGTAGGCTTTCATGTCTTTATCTGACCAAAAGGCTGTGCCGTAAACTCGTTGTAATGATTCTTTGGTGGCATCTCCCCGCCAATAAGCGGCCGCCACTTTTGTCAATTTAAAGGCTTTGCCGACCATGCCGGTGCGTGGTAAATGCGGCCCACGGCACAGTTCAACATAATCTCCTTGCGTGTAAAGGGATACGGTTTGCACGTCTGCCGGTAAATCGTTAATCAACTCGACTTTATACTTCTCACCTCGACCTTCAAATAATTTGACGGCCTCTGCCCGTGGTAATTCGGAACGGACAATCGGTAAATCCGCCGCAATAATTTTGGTCATTTCGGCTTCAATTTTCGGTAAATCTTCTTCCTTTAATATAATGCCGAAGAAATCATAATAAAAACCATTTTCAACAGCCGGTCCGATGGTGACCAAAGCCTGCGGATACAGATTTTTAACGGCTTGTGCCAGAACATGGGCCGTGGTATGGCGTAAAATTGCCAGAGATTCGGGGTTTTTTGTTGTGATGAGAGAAATCGTTGCATCCTGCGTTATCGGGGTAGTTAGGTCAGTCAGGGTTTCATTAACCCGAACCGCTACCGAATTTTTTGCCAAACCGTCACTGATCTTTTGTGCAATCTGTAAGCCAGACACCGGCGAATCAAATTGCATTTTTGCCCCATCGGGCAACGTAATTTCTATCATTTTTATATTCCTTTTTTGTTAATAAAACCGACCCACACAACGGGCCGGCTCTTATTATAAACAAAAACGGAGAGAAAGTCAAATTTTTTTAGGCTACATATACTCATGCGAATCAAAAATGATTCGTTCACGCAAGCGTTTTTGTAATTCCGAGTCCCAATGACCGATAAGTTGCCGTAATTCTTTTTGGACCCGACGGTCATGGCGCCCTTTTTTTGAAACACCCTGATCTATGCGTTTTTTTTGATGTTTTTTGTTGGTGTGACGGTGTTTGTAAAACATATTAATCCTCCCGTGTCAGGCAAATCTCGGCCATCTGTTGTGTTAGTCGATTTAAGTATCTGCGCTCTTGTCTGTTGGTCATCGGCTGCGGTGCCGGCTTATAACGGTAAGCATTCAACGGAACCGGTAATTCAACCAAAACCGGTCTTCCCCTTTCGGCAAAATCGACTTTATTCCTTTCCCAAAAGGACATGAAAGGGGCTTGAACCGTAAACTGATAAGACCGCTCAATTTCCGGGCGAACGACAATGGCATTGGAACGGTGCGCCGCTCCGGCCAATGTCAACCATTGCACCCAATGTAAACGATAGGTATCGGCCAATTCCGGAGCAGATGCCCGTGATAATTGATTCTGCTCAAAATTCGTTAACTCTTTCAGGTATTTAACATCTCGTTGGAGGACCCGCGTGCGGATATTATCTAATTGCGTTTCACTTAATTGGGGTTGTGTTTTTGTTCGTGGTACAGGAAGCAGTGTGACCAGTCGTGTTGGTTGTTTTTCAAACGGATGGCCCTTTATTTTCAAAATTGTCTTTCCGCAAGAGGATGTCAGACACACCTGAGTGTGGTTGGATGATCTATTCAGGCGTTGAACGAAAGCGGCATTTTTTTGATTACTGTCATACCAATCCTGGAAAAATTTTTCCGTGGCCACTTTCGGGAAAACAGGTATGTCCACCAGAATATAATCATGTGTCTGAATTTCTTTTTTCAGTATTTCGGCTAATGGATACCACAACATGTGGCGCATATTATAAGCTACATCGTTGCGTATATAGATTAATTCCCGTGGGTCATTTGTAATGTCGCCGGTCATGGATAGTTTGCAATCATAAGCATAGCCATGTGCATATCCGGGGATCGTCTTTTGCGGCAGGTTTTCCAGCAGTCCCTGTGATTTAAGGGTTGCTTTTAAACGACGGGCTTCCTTTTTTAATACCGCCCCCGATATCGGTTCGGGAACACCCGTCCACCGAATGGTTCGGGATCCTGCATGGTTGGGTACTTTTCCCGGAATGTATATCCGCATAAAGGAACCGTGTTCTTCTTTCGCAATCACAAAACGTTCTGAATCAATCATTGAACTGCCCTTTCCATAAATAATAACGGCATTATACTCCCAAAACGACTTGTTGGCAAGAAAAAAGATGACAAAATTTATAATTTGTTGAAAATATGTTATTTTATTTTTTTTAAGCCTTCAATCAAAATAATTCTTTCAGACCGGCTTGAATAAACTTAAACAACGGATGAGATTTTCTGCTTGCATTTATCAAAAAAATGGTTAGAATAACAGAAAAAAGGATGGAAAATGCGTGAACCGATTTTAAAAGCAGTCTCTATGCCGCCGAAAGTCTTTTGGGCACCGATGTTGCCGATGGTGGTGAACTTTGCTGTTCAAATGGCAATTATGATGATGATTATGGGGGCTTTCCCAGGACAGGTCAATCCGTTGGTGTTCATTGTCACGTTTTTGATTGTTCACATCGGCTTGGTTGTCTATGGCGTAAAGGAACCGCATATGTCCAAAATTATGCAGTCGCAGGGGCCGTTTCTGATGCCGTCCAAAAACGTGTATCGGTGTCGCGGTAATAAATTGGCATCTTAAAAGAAAATGAGGGTCGGAAATGAACGCTGATATGGAAATGGGATTAATGGATATGTTATGGCAGACCGCCGGGTCGTCCACAACAATTCTGCTGATTGGTTGTATTATCGGGGCTATGATTATCGCCGCCACATTTGTCAGTAAGTTGGGCGACAAAATTTTGCCAAAGCCTAAGGAAACACGAGTGGCGGATTTTTTACCGTTCAGCCGGTTGGATGAAGACGGGGCAACCATCCATCTGCGAAATAACTCTCTGTGTCGGGTATTAGAGGTAGAAGGGGCCGATACAACCCTTGTCTTGCCGGAAGAGCGAGAAGCCTATGCGGCGGCTCGGAAACAATGGATTGATTCGATCGCGGAATTGGAAATTGTGGCGCGTGTCATCACGATTCGGGAAAAAGTCCCCTTGTCGGAAAAGGAAGCTTTTAAAAATGAGCCGCTGTTAAAGGCTATTTCAACCCGTTGGTTGGATAGTCTGCATCGTATTTTTAAGAATCGGCATTACATTATCCTGTCGGTTAATGATCGTAAAAATGCCCAGAAAGATTTGGATCAGGCCACCAATGCAACTATTACTATTTTAGATATGTATCATCCGGTTTTAATTTCAGAAAAGACGCCGGATCGTCATCCGGATAAAAGTCCGTTTTGGTTGTTTGCCCGGTTAATGAGCCCGTTATCTCGTCCGAAACCGGTTATTCATGGGGAAAACGGGGAAACATTGAATGATTTGTTGACGTCAGATTATATCCATTTTACAAAGGATGAAGGAATTATTCGGTTCTTTTCGGGGGATAAAGAAAAGTTGGGGATTGTGATGGGCATTCGCAAACCCGGTGATTTTATGGATGAACAGATGATCGCCGATATTATGTCCATTGATTGTGAATTGAATATCTTGCATAATATCAAAGCCATCCCGTCCGTCAAAGCCAATGCCCTTTTGATACAACAACGTAAAATGGCATTCTTTACAACTTTTTCAACGAACGTGTATAATCAGTATTCTACTGCTTTGGAATGGATGGATCAATCTGATGCCGATGGTCAAAGTATCAATGAATATGCAATGTCGGTCTTTATTTTCGGTGATTCCAAAGAGGAATTGAAATTCGGTCAGGAAGAAGTGGAGAAAATTTGCCGGATTCATAATGTGACCCCTGTTCGGGACGGTTGGGCAGCGCAGGCGGTCTTTTTCTCGCAGTTGCCGACATATGATGTGTATCCGCGGACATTCCTATATTTGTCGCGGGTAATCGCCTGTGCCATTTGCGTGGACAGAACGGCAGAAGGTCGTCAAAAATCAGACTGGGGTCCTGTGCCTTTGTCTTATTTCCGAACCGTGACGGGGACACCTTATGCTTTCCAATTTCACGTGTCGGAGGATGCCTATGCCGTGGCGCATACTGCTCTGATCGGGCCAACCGGGCAAGGGAAAACGACTTTCTTCTCATTTATGGCGGGGCAGGCACAGCGTATTCCGGATTTGAATGTTTACTTCTTTGATCGGAATAATGGTGCCAAGATTTTTGCTCTGATGCAAGGGGCGCCTTATGTCAAATTTGACGGCGGTGAAGATTCGGTATCTTTAAACCCGTTTGCCATACCGGATACTTCGGATAATCGGGCGTTTTTGCGGACATGGCTCAGAGATATTACCGGCGGAACGGATGCTGTTTCCGAACAGGAAATCGCCCGGGCCGTGACAACGTGTTTTGAATATTTACGTCCACAGGAACGGTTGTTGAAAAATCTGTATAAAAGTTGCTTTGCTAATGGCGGGTATATGCGGCGTGAATTATTGCGTTGGATTGATGATGAACAATACGGTCGTATTTTTAACTCGTTAGACGATAATTTGGAATTGGACAGCCGCTATATGGGCTTTGATTTTACAACCATTTTCCAAGATGGTGTCTTGTCGCCGGCCGTGATCAGTTATGTAATGCACCGTATTCATACGCTTGCGACTCAAAAAGGGACGCCGACCATGATTATGATTGATGAAACGGCCCCGATGTTGGAGCATGAAATGTTTAAGGAAAGTTTTATTGTCGGTCTTCGTGAAGGTCGAAAAAAACGTCAGGCTTTCTTGTGCGCCTTCCAGCAGCCGAAATTTTTGGATGACCACGGATTGGGCGATGTGATTCGCGGTCAGTGTCAGACGGTTGTTTTCTTCCGTAATCCACAGGCTAATCCGTCGGATTATGCTTCTTGGAATTTATCCCCGCGGGAAATGAATTTTGTAATGGGAAAAGAATTTACCGATCATAAATACGCTATTCTGGTCAGTCGTCCCGCTATTCATGAATCGGTGATTCTGGATGTTGATTTATCCGGATTAGGCCCTTATTTAAAGGTCTATTCATCTGGAAGCAAAAATGTTATTTTGGCTGAACAGTTGGCAGCCCAAATTCCGGATGTTGATGCGTTGGTTCAGGCGTATCTGCAACGAGCTCCTTAAAATTTTAACGGAAAGGTGTTAAGAAAATGCATCCGTGGCATGAGGTGGAATTGGATTTAAATCATCCGGATATTATTCCGGCGATTATTGAGGTGCCGAAAGGCTCACAAATTAAATATGAATTGGATAAACGCAGCGGTTTGGTTCGTGTGGATCGGATTTTATACAGTGCCGTCCATTATCCGGCCAATTACGGTTTTATTCCGCAGACCTATTGTGATGATAACGATCCGTTGGATATTTTGGTCTTGGGACAGGAAAGTGTGGCGCCGCTGTCAATTATGCGGGCCAGGCCCATCGGTGTGATGAAAATGATTGATGCCGGGGAGGCCGATGATAAAATCATTGCCATTCATGAAGATGATATGCAGTATAATTGCTATCATCACATTGATGATTTACCACCGCATACGCTGAAAACGTTGAAACGTTTCTTTGAAGACTATAAAATTTTGGAAAACAAAGAGGTCAAAATTGAATCCTTTTTGGGACCGGATAAAGCCAAAGAAATTTTGAAAAAAGCATTTGATCTTTACCAACAAAAAAAACAAACGTTAATAGGGTATCAAAAACATGGCATTTAGTTTAACGACGGGCTTAGCCCAAAAAGAATTTATTTGTGATTTACCGTTTTGTCGGGTCTTATTTGAAGATAATGCCGATTATCCGTGGATATTTTTGGTGCCGCGTAAAGAGAATGTGCGTAATATGTTGGATCTAACGACAGAAGAACGCCTAACCCTGATGCGGGAAATTGAAATTTGTGAGCGTGCTTTGGCAAACATTTACCATCCGACGCAGACCAATGTAGCCATGATCGGGAATAAAACACCCCAACTGCATGTACATATCATTTGCCGCTTTAAAGGGGATTTGTATTGGCCGGATACTGTTTGGGGAGGAAAATCCAGACCGTATTTGACAACCATTAAATATCAAACAATTGACCGAATTAAAAAGGAGATTTTGTCATGTCAAAAGTTGCTGTCCTAATTCCGACCCGTTTGAAATCAACCCGTTTACCGAATAAGCCTTTGGCCATGATTAATGGAAAACCGTTAATTCAACATGTTTATGAACATGCGGTTGCCGTTCATCCGGCGGCTGACGTCTATATTGCTTCGGGCGATCAAGAGATTTTAGAGGTTGCTAAAGGATTTCAGGCACAATGTATTTTGACGGATGCCTCACTGCCGTCGGGAACGGATCGGATTGCGGCGGCTTTAAAGGAAATTGATCCGGACGGGTCAAAATATGATATTGTCGTTAATTTCCAAGGAGATGGTATCAATGTAGATCCGGCACTGAACTTGCGATTGGTAGCATTGATGGAACAAACCGGTGCCGATATGGTGACGGTCGGTATGAAAATAACAAAACCGGAGGAAATCAATAATCCGAATTATGTTAAGATTGCAATGGGGCTAAGGGATGGCGAACAATTCGGACGAGCCCTCTATTTTTCCCGTTCACCCGTGCCATATAATAGAGATAAAGTAGCGGCATATGATTTTGCTTATTGGCATATCGGAATTTATGTTTATCGAGCCGCTGCCTTGAAAAAATTTGTTTCATCACCGGTCGGAGTATTGGAAAATATTGAAAAATTAGAGCAACTGCGGGCTTTGGAAAATGGGATGAGTATTTATGCCTTAATTGTCGATGATATTAAATTAGTGCCCCAGGCCCCTGCCGATATCAATACGCCGGAAGAATTGGCCGAAGCCCAAAAGTATATGCAATAATCAGAATAGGAATCGAGGGGAAAAATGGATTCTGTTCGCATGTGGTTGCAAAACTATCTGGGGGTATCCGGTTTGACCGGCGCCAGTATTTTGTTCCAGTTTGCCATTATTATTGGTGTTCTTTACTTTTTTTATGCCCGTTTAATTAAGGATACACCGGTTGAGAAAACAGTTAAGGGGATTTTGTATTTCCTGATTTTGCTTTGGGTGGTATCGGAAGTATTTTCTGTATTGCGCCTGCGTATTTTAAGCACCATGCTGCATAATCTGATTTTGCTGATTATTTTATCTTTTATGGTTATTTTTCAACCGGAATTGCGTCGGTTTATGGCCCGTTTGGGAAACAGTATTGAAGCATTACCGCAAGCACATAAGCATCAATTGAATAACAAAATGATTGATGTTTTGGTTCAAAGCATTACCTATTGGCAGCAGCATAAAACGGGGGCCTTACTTGTCTTTGAAAATCAAGAGCCCGTATCGGCTGTCACAACAGGGGGGACAACCCTGAATGCTGTTTTGTCATCAGAGTTGTTGATTAATCTGTTTTTTATCAATACGCCGCTTCATGATGGGGCTGTTGTTATCAAGAATAATCAAGTTTTAAAGGCTGGTGTTATTTTGCCATTATCACATGATGCCACGCTTAATTGGAAATACGGCACACGTCATCGGGCGGCCATCGGGATGAGTGAAAGTACGGATTGTCTGGTTATTGTGGTATCCGAAGAAACAGGTGACATTTCCTTCATAAAAGATGGGCATATTGATACATTCCATCTTTTAGATAAATTACCGGAGCGGTTGAATCAATTTTTAAGACCGATTTTGAAAAAGCCGAAAACAGAAAAACTGTGGATGCGTATTAAAGAGTTGATAAAATTGGATTTATCTGGAAAATAATCTTTGGCATTGCATCCAAAACGGGATTTTGACCGGTAGTTTTGTTTGACTCAAAACGGGCCAGGTGTTGATATGCCCATAGAATAGGGCGTTTTTACATCTTTTGACCAGATATCTGGCGCAATCGGACTGAAATGCCGAATCCGGTGCAAAATGTGTTTTTTTGTTAGTCAGAACCAAAAGAGAGAGAATTTGTTCTGCTTTAATCAATGTCTGCTCGCTTTGAATCCGGCAACGACCCTTTAATACATAATTGTTTAAAATATCAGTTTGATCTGGTGTTAATTGAACCCCTAACCGATTTAAAAAAATGGTCCGAAGTTTTTGTTGCTCAGCGCGGATTTTATCCTGTTGTGTTTTAGATGTCATACCCGATGAAATCCGATAAAGATACAAAATATCAGGCAAGTTATGTAGTTGTGTATAGGGTGCACAATCAAAATATAATTTGCGGTCATTAACCGATATAAAACGGTTATCCCAACGGATATGATTTTCGGTCAAAACGGAGCGACGAATGATTGTTGATGGATGTAAAATCGGGCACCGAAAAAACAATAAAGACCGAATTTCCGCATCTTCAATCGGATTAGATACAGGGCCGTTTTTAAACAGTTTCCCAAATCGGCGACAGGCTGTTCCACAGATGCCGACTTGCGGATGGAATTCCATAAAATCAACTTGTTTTTGAAACCGATCGGGGGTTGAAATATCATCGTGATCCATCAATGCGATATATTTGCCGCATGCTTGGTCCAATAAGAAATTATGACCATCGGCAATTCCCAATGATTTATTGTTTTTAAAATAACGAATACGGGGATCCGTATAGCCGGCCACAATTTTATCCAATTCGGTATTTTGGGGAGAATCATTTAAGATTAAAAATTCAAAATCGGTAAAAGTTTGACTTAAAATACTATCTATGGCTTGCCGCAAATAAGTCGGATTAGTATTGTAAATCGGCATTGTGACGGATAAAAGCGGTGTGTTGCTCATAATAGACTCCTTAAATTTGTTTGCCTTCCTGGGTGCGGCCGGCTAATGGTAATGTGATGATAACTCGAAGACCGCCAATAGGGCTGTCGGATAGATCAATGCTGCCCCCGTGGGACAGAATAATATCCCGGGTGATGGTTAATCCCAATCCGATACCGCCGGTATGCGTATTCCTTGATTTTTCCAAGCGATAAAATGCCCGAAAAACATCGGCTCGTTTATCCAGTGGAATACCCGGACCGTCGTCATCAATGATAATACGAGCCATATGTCTGTGCGTTCCGATGGTTATTTGCGCCTGTCGTGCATAACGGGCAGCATTGGTTAAGATATTTGTGATGGCTCGGGTTAATTCATTCGGTCGGCAAATACACTGAACACGACCTTCTTGGTGGAAATCAATTTGTTGGCCTGATTTAACGGCTTTATCGATTAAATCACGCAGTAAATCATTTAGGCAAGTTTGTTCCGGCCGCTCTTTGCCTTCCCCACGGGCAAAGGACAGATAAGCCTCTAACATATGCTCCATATCGGACACGTCTTCTTGCAAATCCTTGATGGCTTCCGTTTGATCCATCATGGATAATTGTAATTTCATACGGGTCAGTGGTGTGCGTAAATCGTGAGAAACGCCGGACAGCATCCCGGTCCTTTCGGTTAAATAGCGTTGAATCCGATTACGCATCTGAATAAAAGAAATACCGGCCTGGCGCACTTCGGTTGCCCCCTCGGGTTTGAAAGAATTAACGGTTTGCCCGCGTCCGAATAATTCGGCGGCTCGGGATAAACGTTCAATAGAACGCACCTGATTTTTCATGAATAAAAATGCAATCCAAAACAATAGAACGGAAAAACCGAACATCCAAATTAGAAAGACATAGACGGTGGAACTGAAAAAACGTTTTCGGGGAACTAATGCATGCAATAAACCGGAATCTAATTGAATGGTAATGGCGGCTCGTTGGCTGTCTGTTTCCCGAATGATAAAAGGATAACCCAGGGCCTTTATTTCCTTGGATAATGCCTGTATGGTAGTCGGATCTTTGGTCGGTGCCGTTTGTGGGAGAACCTCACGGGCTTGAAAAGAAATTTGAAGAGATAGTTTTTCATTCAAGGCACCAATAACCGGACCAATTTCCTCGGGCGGTAAATAATCACTTTGTATTAATGTGGCAATTGTTCCGATTTCACCGGCCACATCCCGGGCTAGCCGATAGCGAACTGTATCCCAATGTCGGTCAAAAAAGAAAGCTAAAACGATGGCCTGTAATAACAATAACGGAACCAAAATAATCAAAATGAAACGATGAAGTAATCCTTTGGGGAAAAGGATTTTTTCAATGCTTGTATAAACATTCCGAACAGCATTCCCTATCAGATTCCCTTTTTGTGACAGAAAAGTTCTAATTTGTGATATCATTGCGTGATTAACCGATAGCCTTGCCCCCGAACGGTTTGAATACAGACCGGATGAGAAGCATCCGTTTCAATTTTTTTGCGCAGACGTGTCATTTGCACATCAACGGTTCGATCGTTATCGGTATCCATTAATGGCATCAGGTCTGATCGGGAAACGGTTTGTCCGGCATGGGATGCCAGAAAACGCAATAATTCCGTTTCCAGCCCAGTGAGTGGAACCGGTTGTCCGTCCCGGGTTAAAATACCCGATTTACCGTCAAACAAACAATTTCCAAATGACACCTTACGATTGGCTGTGGTTTGATTGGTCCGACGTAGGATATTATTTATCCTTAAAATGAGCTCTTTGGGTTCAAACGGCTTACTGAGATAGTCATCAGAGCCGGCCTCCAAACCGGAAATGCGATGGTCAACATCCCCCATTGCCGTCAGCATTAAAATCGGCGTTTTATTCCCGTTTTCACGCAGCCGTTGAACCATTTCAATACCGGTCGTCCCCGGCATCATCATATCCATGATAATTAAGTCAAATTGCAGGCAGGCTATTAACGGTTCGGAATCATCTGCCGTCGGAGCCTCTGAAACACGAAAACCGTTTTCAGTCAAATATCGCCGCAATAATCGGCGGAGCCGTGTATCATCATCAACAACCAAAATGCACGGTTTATCGGTCATAGCTTCCTTGTTCCAAATGTTGACGTATCTGCGTGCCTATATCCCCACCGTCATTTGTCAGGCGCTTTTGATAAACGGTTTCAATATCGGCAACCACATGAGTTAAGACCTGTAAATCTTTATCTGTTATTTCTTTTTTTTGTCGCAAATAATCACAAGCCCAGGCCCCTAAATCGGTCAATAGAGGGTAACCGAAAGTTGCCCCTTGCCCTTTTAAATCATGGACCTTGACAAAGAAATCATCACGAATGGCATGAAAACGAGCGGTCGAATCGGCGTGCGCAGCTTGCTTTAACAAGGCGTTCATTACTAAAATGTCCTGTTCGACTTGTGCCAAATACGTATCGGTCAGACCGGCTATGGCTGCTGCCGCTTTTGCCGCTAAAATTTCCGTTTCCGTCTGTAATTCTTTTTCTTTGTTTTTTTGAAAAAAATCAGGCATATCATTTAATATTGTCATGGCAAACCCTTTCTATCTATAAAGTCAATATATCGTAAAAAAAAAGCCCTGTCAATAAAAACAAAAATTGGAAAAATAACCTGCCGCAAGGAAATGCGGCAGGTACTCTTAGCCTGTTTCGGATTACCCCAAAACCTCTTTCTGAGCCATTTCTTTGGCCGTGACATAGTCGAATTTACCCGTTCCGAGTAATGGCGGATTATCTGTCACAATGATGCGTCCCGGTAATCCTAATTCGGTGACACCGGCCGCTTTAAAGGCAGCAATCAGGCCATCCTTAGTAATGTCTTTACAGGTTGTGATCAAAACAATCTGTTCTCCTTTTTTAGGATCCGGAATATTCACGGCGCCGGTAATGAAGCCTTTCCATTGATTGTTAATAACCGTTTCAACGGATAACAAAGAAACCATTTCACCGCCGATTTTGGCAAACCGTTTGCAACGGCCTTTAATATAGATATATCCATCGGCATCAATATCCACGATATCGCCGGTATCATACCAATTGTCTTTTGGCGGATCTAGTTCCAGCGGCTTGGTATAACGCATATAGCCCTGCATAATATTGGGGCCCTTAACCCACAGTTCTTGACCTTCGGTAATTCCGGTGACCGGTTTTAATTTATATTCCATCCCCGGCATCAGCCGACCGACAGATCCTTTGCTTTGGTGCAGGAAAGTATTCACCGAGATAAACGGAGAGCATTCTGTGGCACCATATCCTTCCATAACACGCACGCCGAATTTTTCGGACCATACTTTACGGGTTTCTTCTTTCAATTTTTCTGCTCCGACGGCAACAATGCGCAGACTGTTGAAATCATAGGGATTTGCACATTTAGCATAACCGGCCAGGAACGTGTCCGTCCCAAAGAAAATCGTTGCCCGAGTGGATGCACACAATTGCGGAATAATACGATAGTGTAATGGCGTCGGATAGAGAACGGCTTTGGCTCCTAAAATCATCGGTAAAATCAAACCAGCTCCTAATCCGAACGAATGGAACATCGGCAACACATTCAGGAAAATATCATCCGGTGAAGCATCAAAGCGACACAAAACCTGATAGATATTTGACAGCAGGTTCCGGTGGGTCAGGAAAACGGCTTTCGGGAAACCTTCCGAACCCGATGTAAACAATACAACAGCCGGATCATTCGGTTGAACGTTTCCACCACTTGTCTTACGATAAGCACACATAGGCATCAAAGCCCGAATAATCCCGGTCAATTTGTCCTTTAGTGTCAATGTTGGGGCCAGATCTTCCAAATAAATTACCCGAATACCGGCTTCTTCAACGGCGGCAATCATATTTTCCAATTTGGCTAGTGCAACAACTTTTTTCGCCGTGACAATAGACTTTAATCCGACCGTCTGGCAGGTTGAAATGACCTGTTTGGGACCGCTGGTAAAGTTGATCATGGCCGGCACTTTCCCAAAGGCATGCAATCCCAGGAATGTCAGCGCACAAGCATTGGATGTCGGAATCATAATACCAACGTATTTTTCATCGGGGGTTGCCCGTTGAATCATACCACCTAAAATAAACGATTTTAAGAAGACCCCTATAAATTTGACAGGTTTCCGGGCCGTATCTTCCAACATCGGTTTAAAGCGTCCGACGGTTTTCATCGTGTGAATCAGTGCCTGAAAAACCGGCCTGTCCTTTTCATAGCTGTCAAAAGTCATCTCTGACATAATGTCATATAGTTTTGAACTGGACCGTTCACGCACTTCACGGGTTGGCATATCATCCGGATAATCATTAAATTGAATCGGCGGCAGGACCGTCAAAGAAATGTTTGGAAACCATCGGAAATCGGCTTTCTTACCCAAAACACGGGAAAATAAAGCATGGCAGGCACCGTCAATCCGAATGGGAACAATCGGGGCATCGCCTTTGACCGCCATCATGGCCGAGGCCTCGTAGATTTTCATACGAGTATTGCCACCTTCAATAATGCCTTCGGTAAAAATCATACATAACTGATCTTTATTTAATTCCTCAACCATGTCTTTAACGGCAAAAGGACTGACCGGATCCATAGGCTTAATTTCGACCAGATTTGTCATAAATTTAACGAAAGTCTTATCCAACAGTTGGTTGTTGATGGCAAAAACAATCTTTTGGTCCACAAAGGCCGAAATCAGCAACACATCCATATAGGACGTATGATTTGTGACGATTAAAGCCCGTTTTCCTGCTTTCTTCAAATTTTCTAAGCCTTCAATCCGGGCACGGAATAATTTGCTGAACACCAATCTAAAGACCTTGCGCCGTGTTTCAACCGGAAGCAATCGTGTCATATAGATAGACACAAACACGTTGGCAACGGCAAAGATTAACATAATTGTCAATAAGTCAATGAAAAGCAAAGACAGACACAACACAATCACCAAGGCAGCCATTAAACCACAAGCATTAACAACACTGCTGAAAGCCATTGTGCGTCCCAACAGGTGATTTGGTGTCGTTTTTTGCAGCATGGTGTAGAATGGAACGACAAAATTAATTGACAGTCCCCCCAGCATAAATGTATCAATGATGACCCGCCAATAGTTGAAATGACCGAACAACATATCATGAACCGTAATGGCTTTATCTCCGGAATCGGACATAATGGAACCGCCCGCAAAAATCAGGTCAATCAAAAAGACCGTTGTGCCTAATCCCGCCCAAACAACACCGGAAAAGAGTTTGCCTTTGCGTGTTAAACGATAGTAAATACAGGCTCCGACTAAATAACCGGCCGTAAAAATACCACCACTTAAAAACGAAACAACGGACCATCTGGCATTCAAAACGGTATGACCGTATTCCGCCGAAAAGAAGAAAATTAAACCTCCCAAAATCCAAAACCAAGCAATACCGACAATATATGCCCAGCGATCAAATTGATGTTTTAATGAAACCAAAACAGGTCCGAAAGCTGTCCAGGGGTTATAGATAAAGGTGCTTTCCGGATCGGCCGGTTTATCCTTTTTCAGCAACAGTGTCACCGCAAAACTGGCGCATGCCGAAACAGTTGCAACCAGGCAAACAACCGGTGCCGCATTGAATTTTAAAACGGACGTTAGTAACAAAACACTGAATCCTGCCCCGACGACGGATAATAATTTCATCCATACATTCCCGACATTCAGGTTCTTTTCCCCGACCGCCCCGGGCAAAAGAGCGTTGTTTACAACCCTGAGACAGGAGCCGGTTAAACCTAAAATCGCCAACAACAAAGTCAGTAAAATACGAGAGTCCATAAACACAAACAATAATGCCATTAACATCAAGGCAATTTCCCCCGCCCGTATCAGGCGCAAAAACGTCACCCGGGATATTTTATCCGCGATTTGACCGGCATATAAACTGCCGGCATAATAGCACAGAGCATATAAAATAACGGCCGTGATGGTAAAACTTGTCCCGGCTTGGGTCATTTGATAGGTCACCAGGAACAAAAAAACCGTCCGAACGAAACCGTCATTAACGACAGATAAAAAATGGGAAATCCATAATGGGGTAAAAGAACGGCTTATAAGTGTTTGTTTTAACATAAAAACTCCTTATTAAAAATAAAAACATACGCCGTTATAGCACAAATCGGATAAAAGTGCAAGTCCTCCCTTTGCATGGGGTAAGGTGCCTGACTAAACGGTCAAATGCAATACCCGTTGTGTCATTGAATACCACGAAATCAAAAAAAAACACCTGCTCATCTTATAAGTTAAAACATTGGTCAAATTTACTATAATCCCATACGTTTGAAGCGCAACAAAATTCATTTTCATCATCCCAACGGTATCCGGCATCATTACAACATTTTTGATTTAATATTGTTGTACAACATTCTGTCCCCATTATCGTCCCGTCAGCACAACAAAAATTACCTGAATAATTCCAATTTCCTATTGATTCGCAACATCCAATATTACCACCGGCCCAATGCATCTCTAATAATTCACAGCATTTTTGACCCTCATTTCCGTCCGGAGAACAACATTTCCCTGTTCCGTCACATACAGAAGAACCATCAACACCGACACATGAGCTTCCTTCATTACTATAAGTAATTACGCCATTTTTACATGATTGACAACCGTCATGAGTATCAAAATTTGCCGGGCAGACAGGTGTTTCGGGTTCGTCGTTTCCGGTGTCCTCTCCGGACTCCCCACCGGTTCCGTTCGTGGCCGATTTCTTTGTCAGCGTATTACTGAACACAAAGGCGATTTTATTGGCTTCCCCCTGATCACAGGAATCGGATTCACCGTTGATGGCAACGTCCTCCGGGACTTTCCAATCCATACCCTTAATCCGTTCACAAACCTCGTCATTCATATCCGATATGATAATGGAAAAGGTTCCGTCATTGTTCTGTGCCGTTTCTACGCCAAAGGCACCACTGATGGACAGGTTTCCATTCGCGTCTTTCCATTCCGGTAGAGTCAGGCTTCCTTGGGTCGTCAGTTCCGTGCTGGCTGTCACCGCCATCTGTGATACAGCATTCAAAATCGTATTGGCATTGGATTTGTTAATGGCATAGCGGTATCCGGCTATTCCCCCGATGGTCAATACCCCCATAATGGCCAAGGTCCCCAGCATCTCTACCATACTCCGCCCCGATTGGGTGTTGATATATCTGATTTGTTTTTGTGACATTGTTTGTTCCTTTCATATTTTATAAAATCGCCACAGCCCAGCCGAAT
>JAFTEW010000016.1 GCA_017453485.1 Alphaproteobacteria bacterium
AAATCAATTCCCGTTTTTATCCTTCCCCACGCGGATATTCAATGGCTGCCGAATTTGAATCACTTGGTTGAAGCCTCACCAAAGACATCCTCAGTTCGGAAAAAATCCATATCACAATCAAACAAGCGGAAATTACACTTTCACTATCCATTGCAAATATCAACCTGCCTTCCCAACAAAAAGACACCAGATTATGTGGCTAAACAACTTCGGCGAGCCACAGGACATGAAGATGATCCTTGTGCTAAAATAAAATTGGATCTGAACTTTTAATTAATTAAGGGGCAAATGGATTAAAATAACCCTTGCATTTTGGTTTAAAATATGATAGAATCCGCCCATCCGATTGAAATCCTTGCTCCCGCAGATCGGACGGGGGCTATGTTTCGGGTGTTTAAATCATTGGGGTTTACTCACATAAACAGAAACGAGATAATCCAAAAGGAGAGGTTTATGCCTTTTTATGAAAATGTATTCGTGGCTCGTCAGGATTTAACACCTGCCAAAGTCACGGAATTGACCGAAAAGTTTGTTGCCGCCATTGAATCCAAGGGTGGTAAGGTCACAAAACGCGAAGACTGGGGTCTGCGCAATTTAGCCTATAAAATTCAAAAGAATCGCAAAGGTTATTACACATTGATGAATATCGATGCGCCGGCTGCAGCTATTGTTGAAATGGAACGCTTGATGCGTTTAGATGAAAACCTGTTGCGTTATTTAACAATTAAAGTTAAAGCCTTGGAAGAAGGTCCGTCTGCTATGTTGGAACCGAAGGCCAAAAAATCCAAAGCCGATGACAAATACGAAATTGATATTGCGGAAGGGGAATAGCTCATGGCCGAAATGAAAAGTTCTTTTTATCACCACAGAAAATCCTGCCAATTTTGTGCAGAAGGTGTTGATGAAATTGATTATAAAGATATTAAATTGCTCAGCCGTTTTGTCACGGAACGCGGTAAGTTGATTCCGTCCCGTGTGTCGGCTACTTGCGCAAAACACCAAAGAAGTGTTGCCCGCGCCATCAAACGGGCTCGTTATTTGGCTTTAATGCCGTTTGTGTCAGACTAGGAGGTTCAAATGGAAGTTATTTTATTGGAACGTATTGAACGTTTGGGACAAATGGGTGATGTGGTTAACGTCAAAAACGGTTATGCCCGCAATTATCTGTTGCCGCAGAAAAAAGCCTTACGTAAAACAAAGGACAATTTGGCTTTCTTTGAATCAAAACGTAAAGAATATGAAGCCCGTAACCTGAAAATGAAGCAGGATGCCGAAGCCTTAGCCGAAAAAATGGCAGGACTTTCCGTTGTTATCGTGCGTCAGGCCGCCGAAACCGGTCAATTATATGGCTCCGTCACCATGCGTGATATTTGCGAAGCCATCCGGGATGCCGGCTTCCATATTGAACGGTATCAGATTGACTTAAACCAACCGTTCAAGAATTTGGGTATTTTTGATGTGAAATTGTCTTTACATCCGGATGTTGCCCAAACGGTGCGCATTAACATTGCTCGTTCAGAAGAAGAAGCCAAACGGGCGACTCAGAAAAAAGCAAAGAAAGAAGAAAAAGCAGATGCTGTCAAAGCCGAAGAAAAACCGGTCGAAGAAGCAAAAGCCGAATAATTTTTCTGTTTTCAAAAAAAACCGTCCGAATTTTCGGGCGGTTTTACTTTATCCGAAAAGCACGCGCAACTGCGTTTAAACGTTTAATCACTTCTTGATTTCGTATCGGTTGAACGGCAACTAAATTTTCTTCTAAATGATTAATATCAGAATCATCCGGAATCAGGTCCGGCATATACCGTCGTTCAAAAGCCAGTAATGCCTTATCCAAATCCGTGACATCATAACCGATATCGGATAATAACCGTGCCTCGTCCATTATTAACGGACCATCATTCACATCATTATTGCCCCAAATACCTATCCCCCATTCGGCCATTTTTTCCCAAGGGAAAGCCTTGCCGACATCAACTTTACGGGCCGGAGCAATATCGCTATGAGAAACAATATGAGTCGATTCTATTTGATATTTTTGTATCAGGTATATCAATAGTCGTGCACAACTATCAATTTGTTTATCGGAGAAAGCCGTTTGCCCCAATGTATCGTTTTGTAATTCTACACCAATTGAAGTTGCATTCAACCCCACTACCCCCCGCCAGTAACTTTTTCCGGCATGCCATGCGACTTTATCATCCGGAACCAGTTGGATAATATTTCCTTTCTTATCAATCAGGTAATGGGTGCTAACATTTAAAGTGTCCAGACGGTCAATCATTTCCGATACAGGCAATGCAAAGCTATGTATCACAATATGAGAAATCGGCTGCTCCCGTTCCTCATAGTGCGAAGAAAAATGATAAGTCATCACCGGTTTCGGTAATGCACTGTCTTCGGTCAGGCACAGAAGGAAAAAGGAGCCCACACCGCATAAAGCCGCCCCTAATCCTATGATTATTTTTTGATACATTTTCATGGCTTAATTATATAGAAAGGAAAATGAAAAAACAATCTTTTTATTTTTTGCCGGCTATTTGAAAAAATGCTTGATTTTTGTCTATAAATCGGATATACTGGTGCCAGTTTTAATTTTGACCGATCGAAAGGGGTGATTATCAATGGTCACAATCGTTGTCCACGACAATAACGTTGAACAAGCTATTCGCGTTTTAAAGAAGAAAATGCAACGTGAAGGCAGTCTGCGCGAAATGAAGTTGCGTCGGTATTATGAAAAGCCTTCTGAAAAGAAGTTGCGTAAGGCCACCGAATGTCTGCGTCGCTCACGCAAATTGCAACGCAAACGGCATAGCGAAGGTTAATCAAACACCTTTTGATTATTTGTCCCCCGTCATTGACGGGGGTTTCTTTTAATCAATTGCATGGTAAATACCGCCTGTCATCGGTTCCGAAATTCCCGTTGTCCCCGGAAAAGTGACCGGTAAATTCATCAGGGAGCGTACCGCCAAAAAAGCATATCCGGCCGCATCCAAGTTATATTGCGGCATATTTAATTCTTTAACGGTTTGAACCGAACCGGATAAAGCACGCTTTAGCCCCAATACCAGTGTCGGATTGAGTGTTCCCCCGCCCGTTAAAATAAACTGTGTCGGTCTATCCGGTAAAAATTGAACCGCCCGAACAATACTGTCAATAATAAATTGCGTCAATGTTGCCGCTCCATCGGCCGGAGAGCATCCTTCTATTTGGTCCAACAAATGATTAAAATCATCCCGATCCAAAGCCTTTGGCGGTTGACGAAGCAAATACGGCGTTTTCAGCAAATAATCCGATAAACGCTTTTGAACCGTTCCTTTGGCTCCCCAAGTGCCATCAAAATCCATTTCAACCCCCGCATGGCGCTGTAACCATCGATCCAAAAGCAAGCATCCGACACCAACTTCAAAGGCATATTGTTCACCCAAAGGGCCAATATAAGTCATTCCGGTAATACCACCTAAACTGATAATTGCCAAAGGTTTTTGATAAGAACGGGTAATGGCTTCCCAAAAAGTAGTCAGGAT
>JAFTEW010000002.1 GCA_017453485.1 Alphaproteobacteria bacterium
TCTATCTATCTATCTGATTGGCTGAATAGCCGCAATTCAAAATTAAGTAAAGGAATCTATTGGAGCATTTGTTTGCTTGGTTTAGGATGTGTATGGATGAATCCGTTGAGTGCGACAAAAGCATTCGTTAAAACCGTTTATGATTATACTCAGGAAAGGTTTTGGTATTCCAATTCTAAAATACGTCGTATTTGTCAGGAAAAATACGGTAAACAAGATATTTATGATAATCATCAGGAAGTTTTGGATTTTCGGAATAAAAATATTATTGTCATTTTTGCAGAAGGTTTTTCCACAGAGTGGATAGACAAGTATAATGTATATAAAGGATTAACACCGAATATCACGCGTTTTTTGGAACAATCGCTTGTCTTCGACAATTATTATAATCATACTGCGGCAACTTTTCGGGGATTACGTGGGCAATTAACTTCCTCTTATCAATTGCACGGGGGATATTATGATGCCCATAACGGATTTGCCCAAATCAGTCGAACAGAAATTTATAATCAATTAAAAAATACATTGATTAGTTTACCTGATATTTTAAAAGATCAAGGATATCATACCTATTTTTTATCTGCACATTCCAAAAATTTCCAATTGAATTGGATGTTAGAAACGTTAGGGTTTGATCGCGTTTACGGAGCAGAAGATTTTCATGATTTGGAAGAATCCCTCACTGATCAAGAAATTTTTGAAGCGTTGTCCGAAATTGTTCTTAAAAAAAATTTTTCATCACCTTATTTTATTGGTGTTTATAATGTCGGTACACATTTTGGGCAAGATTCTCCGAATGTAAAGTGGAAAGATGGAAGAAATATTTTATTGAACTCAATCCATAATTTTGATGATGCTTTTGGACGCTTTTTGGAAAAAATGCAAAAACAAAAAGATTTAGTTATCATCCTTACGGCTGATCATGCGGCATATCCTTCTTCTTTGTATAATCGAACTTTTTCTACGCGCAGACAATACTTTTTGGATAAGATCCCCTTAATCATATGGTATTCCGGGATACGACCCAATACAATAGATGCAAAAGGGCGTAATTCATTAGATCTGGCCCCGACAGTATTGAATGCGCTTCATATTAATTCGGCCTTTAATTATTTCTTGGGTTGTTCATTGTTCGACGAATATTGCCCGAATGTATTTGAACACATCACCTGTATCGGCCATACATTTTATAGAACGCCAAATTTAAATCAACTGAATAACAGCGAACAGGATAATAAAAAGTTGATTCATAGCATACGAGATTTTTTTCATTTAAGTGAAAATTCCAAATAAAAAACCGCCCCGACAGGGACGGTAAATGAAAGGAGGGTAAATTGGAGCGGGTGAAGGGAATCGAACCCTCGTCTTAAGCTTGGGAAGCTTCCGCTCTACCATTGAGCTACACCCGCATACATCCCTCCTTATATTCGCTTTTATAGAAAAAGTCAAGTAAAATCGAATCCGTTTTTAAAAAATTAAAATTATTTAAATAAGTTGACAAAAATAAGTTTTTGTGATATATTTCCCCCCGTATTTGTTATATTTTCGGGAGTTATTGGAAATAGAAAATGAAACAGGATATGGAACTTCTTTCTTTTGATGAATATAAAAAAATTGTTGTAAAAACAATATCAAGGACTTCTAAAAAGGTTTTTGCGGAATTAAAACAAAAACAACTGCCCTGTATCGACGCGCAATCATGGCGCCCGTTACGGGACGGTTTGGAAGTGCGTGAGGCCTGTTATGCCCTTGGCAATTCGGCGGAGCAGGTTCGCCAACATACGGAATCGGCATCCGAAATGCTTATCAGACTGACGTCCAAGGCCTATGATCCGGAACGTCGTCTGTCAAAAGAAGAAGAAAATAAATTATTATCCTATTTTAACATTGATCTTCATTTTTTTCGTGATGCGATCAAAAGAATTGATTTTACAAAAAAACTGCTGACTGAAAATGTCCCCGGCAAAACGGATGAAGACAGAATAAAATTTGTTAATAAAGTTTCGGCAGTTATGGCTGTGGAACTGAGCGAAATTCTGGATGAAATGGGTAAGGATAAAGCCGTTTTACAAAATACAATGGTTAATTATCAAAAGGGTAAAGACGAAGAAACGCGCTATTTATTATTGAATACGGTATTTTTTGAGGTTTTAATTTCCCGCGGTTATGATGGTGTTTGTGATTATTTGGGACAATATTTTGAAAAGCATCCCGATGTTTTAACCGAATTTGCCGATAAAGAAAGTCAATTTTTGTCACTGGGGCTTAACGCTACAATTGAACAATCAAAAGGCTGGAAAGGGCTGTTATCGAAAATGATGCACTCATCCAAAACGGAAGAGTCCGTTCCGGCGTCGGTTCATATTGCGGAAAATTCGGTGTTTGCTTCTGCTATTCGTAAATATGTTTCTCCGCGTTTTTGGTCGGATAAAGTTTTGTTCGCATTAACATCCAATACTTTGAATCGAGATACAAAACCGGATTCTTTTCGAAATTTTGCTTTGATATTGGATACAGCCTCAACAGAGCAAAAGGGAAAGTCTTCGTTGTTAATGTTTGAACTGATAAACCGAATGTTGGCCAATGAGGATTCGGATAAATTTCAATCTCTTCAATTAAAGAATTTTTTCCAGGTTTTTTCATTGCCGCAAACGTCATTTTTATTTAAAAAATCAGAAAATTTTATTGAAAATTTATCAATGCCTGCCGTTCAAAAATTGTTTAATTTGGCCGATAGTGCTTTCGAACAACAGACTATGATTCACTTTTTGATGCGACAACACTTGGATAAAGTTTCCAAACTGACAACAACGGACGGTAGAAATGCCGTATGGGCCCTGTATGATCAGGATATGTTGCCGCCCCAAACGATGGAAGCCGTGATTCAAGATGCTATTGGTCGGAATGACAGTGATTTTCTGCTATCTCCCAAAAAGCGAGAATTAACGCATAAATTACCGGGATATAAGGCCTTGTGTGATTATTTCCGGGGACAAGAGGATGCCTTGAAATTCATATCCGGTTTCCAAGGTAGCAAAGATATGGATTTGGGAACTCGTATCTCTCTGGTCCGGGATTTTGTGGGTGATTCACCGTTGATGATACGGGAAGCACAAGAGAAAGGTTTTGTTCCCCATTGGGCCAAATGTGGAAATACTGATGCTATTGTATCTTTGTTTTATCACGGGGATTTATCACAATCGGAGCCGTTTGTCCGAAAAGTGCCTTTGTCCGTTATTGAAGGTGAGTTGATGCAACCGGATGAAAAAGGTAAGACGGCCTGGCATCATTTTTGCGAACAGAAAAGCCATCTGTTTTTTGGTCGTCGTTTTCGGGAATTGCACGCGTCTTTTATGCAGTCTTTGGACAAGCAGGATCATGTCGGCAATACACCGTTGGATTATACACGTGATAGTTTAAAGTATCGTTTGTTTTTAACGGAAAAAATACCGGATCTGGCTCCGATTATGGAAAAGGTCGGCCTTTCGTTGACGCACTTATCTGCTCGCAAAATTGCGTCGGCTGCGCCGGTTCAAAGACACCATAAGGATAGAGCAAAAACACGGTTTTAGAGTGATCTGCTCTGAAATAATTTTTGGATCATTCTAAATCCCAGATATCCGCCTGCTGTTAAAAACGGCAGAATATAATAAATGAATCGGAATAGGATTAAAGCTGCCAGTATGCCGCTCTTTTGTGTGGTTGTGTGGGGAAACAGGTAAAGGAATGTCCCCTCGAAAACGCCCAGCCCGCCCGGAACTTGAGTGACGAGGCCTATCCCTTGCGCAATAATAAAAACAGTAAAGGTTGTTCCAAAAGATACGGGCAGGTAATACCGGATTAAACTGTAAAAAATCAGAAAAAGTGAAAAATTATCGCATAATCCGATGATGATTTGTTTGATTGTTAAACCGGTGTCAGGAATATTGATTGACAATTGTCCGACGGTTAATTTTTTTTGCGGTAATACAAAGCAAAACCAATATAACAGGAAAAAACATAAAATAAGGAGGGCTATCACAGCAAAACCGGTTATGTCATTTAAATGTAGATCAGGTTCAAAAATCGATAACCAGAGGGATATCTCATAGGCTGTAGCCATTCCGATAAAAACGGTAATCGTTTCAAAAATAACCATTTTTAAAATATCTGTTCGGGCTATCCCCAAGGGTAAGTAAAATAAGTATCGGGTAGAACCGCCGGACAAATAGACATGACCGGCTGTATTGCTGATGGCAAAACTGATCCAAGATGCTTTTAAAATATCAAAATAGGATATTTTTTTTCCTAAATAATCAAGAGATAATCGGTCATATTCCGATAGAATAAAATAATTAACAATTGTCAGGCCGATGGCCGAGGCTGTGATCCACATCGGGGTATTTTTCACAAGTGTTATTAAATATGCCAATCCGACGGTTTTGACCTCATGAAAAATCAGTCCGGCTGCAAGGCAGAAAAAAATAATTCCGATCAGGCGTATCAAACGATCCAACATTTTTTTCAGAACATTAATGTTGCGCGTAAAGAACCGACCGTTGCTGTTTTATGGTTCGGGTTGGCACCGGGATTAATATAAAATTGAATATCCGGTGTCAGGGTCATAAAATTGGAAATCCCCCAGGCCCAATAAGCCTCTAAAACATTTTCAACAGCACGTGTTCCGGGACCGTTGACGGAACGATTCAATTTATTGACGGCCCCTGCAAAACCGATTTGGTCCAGGGCATTGCGATTTAGCGGATTATTGTAAACCAGACCCAAGGCATAGGATTGTTTAATTGATACCGGTGAAGAAACCGCCCCATTTATGCGTGAGAAAACAGCCGTTTTTTTACCGATATTTTGTTGAAGATTTAAACTCCAACCGGTGCTGCTGCCCGGTTGCGCCGCCACACCGGGTTGATTGTAAACCAACAGACTGTAATTACCTTGCCCCAACCCCTCAATCGTTGGCGAATAAGTCATACTGCCGAAAGAAGTGAAACGTCCTTTACCGAATTTATGAATGCTGATGGTTTCTCCGGAAATGTTATGAGCATCCTGAAAACCGATGGAGAAACTCCATTGGTTGGTCGGTGTCCATGTCAAATAGCTGCCCAGGCTGGCTGATGGATAGGTTTCTGATGCGTTTTGTGATAATGCGTAATTTAAAAAATTAATTTGTTGATTGGCATCATAGTTGCCGCCGTCAAAATTATACATCGGGAATTGACCGATTGTGACGGATAAACCATTCAATTTTCCCGGTAATTGATGGGTATAGGATAGTTGGTCAAAATAATTGGCATTGGTCGTATAGTCGTTGAAAGATGAAATAACGCCAATTCGGTTATTGATATTTTGGGCACTCTTTCCCCAATATCTGATTGCGGTATAAGCAATCTGCATTGAACCGTTTCCGATTGTATCCGATTGAAACATATCCCAGTTCGCCGTTCCGTAATACTGTGTTTGCCAAGGTGTTCCTTTACCGTTTGGGGCGGCTCGTTGTCCCAAAAAGGAAATATCCAACGAATAGGTCAACCCCGTTTTTTGATTCAGCCATTTTTTAAAATCGGCATAGTCCCGTTCCATAGAATTTTCAACGCTTAACAAATCACGATAAAAACTATGTTCCCGGCGTAAAGAGCCATTCTTGTGTGTGCTGATATGCGTATCGGCGGATGTGTTTGCACCCCACAGCAATAAACCCAATCCGATTCCGTATAATAGAAAATGCTTCATATCTATCCTCCCGTTTACGGAGGATATAGGTCATCGTCCTGAAAATGAAATCTATCCGTTCGGATAGGGCAGGGGTATCCTACTCTGACCGCTGAAAACTGTGCTTTTCTTTCCACATACGATAGTAATGCAGATATGCGTATTGTGCCATTTGTTTTTTGCGTTCGAACTGTATTTGCTCCGGTTTCATATCCAAAACGGATAGGATACGATGACGAATCGCCAAATCGGATTGATTCATTTCCTGCATCAGGTGGATTTCATCCCGAACAAATTCCTGCTTTTTAAGGGCATTATCTATCGCTTGTTGGGAATGTTCCTTAATTGCTTTGGCAAAGATATTTACGAATTCTAACGGTTTTCCTGTTCCGGCCTCAACCCCTGTTGTTGTCACCTCTAACGAATCAACGAAGTTTTTTATTTGTTTCGTTATCGTGTTAACAAATAGGGATATTTCTTTTTTTGAACCGGGAGCCAATTGCCCGATTGATTGTTTCCAAGTCTGATAGTATTCCCGCCAAATGGGATTTGTTTGAACCAGTTGCTGAACTTTTTCAATTAAGATATCAATTTCGGTCAAGCGAGCCATTTTTTTATTCCCTTTCGTTATGAATAGACGAATTTTACACTTTTTAATTTTATTTGTCAAGATTTTTTATTAAAATCTGTTTTTTATCCGCTCAGGTAAAGCCAGGGGGCACCCATCTTTGGCTGCTTATCGGTGATAAGTCTGGATATACGGCTCATAAATATTGACAAAAATGAATAAATATGCTATCATCGGCTCGTGATTTTACAATGGAGTTTTATAAATGTTTCAATCATTCGGTCCGATAAAAAAAGGACAAGATAAAAAAATACATGTTCAGGCGATGGAAGAAGCCTTGAAAGTTTTTCCGTTATCAGAGGATATTCAAAAGAAAGTATTAAGCAAATATGGCTGGTATTTAAGTATGCAGATATTGTTTTATTCGCGGGAGTTGAAGGAATCGTCACGAATAGCCAAAACTTATCGCATGGCACAGGCCGATTATTTGGGAGCCCTGGATTCTGCTTTTTCTGATAAAAAAATAACAATAACTCATTGGAAACGTGCCGGTCAGGCTATGGAAAAAGTTTTTCAACAGAGCCTTTCCCGATAATTTTAACTCATCAAAAAAAGCACCCTTGTTATCAAGGGTGCTTTTAATTGATAGAACGGTTTAATACATGCCGCCCATGCCACCCATACCGCCCATGCCGGCAGCACCGGCATCGTGATGGCAACCGCATTTTTCTTCCGGTTTATCGGCAACCATAGCTTCGGTTGTAATCAATAGACCACCGATGGAAGAAGCACCTTCCAAAGCCGTCCGAACCACCTTGGTCGGATCAATAATACCGGACTTAAACATATCGGTATATTCGCCTTTTTGGGCATCATAACCCTGGGTTAAATTACCGGCTTCCAGTAATTTACCGACGATGACGGAACCGTCAACGGCCGCATTGGAAGCAATTTGGCGAATTGGCGCTTGTAAGGCTTTCCGAATGATATCAACCCCGACCCGTTGATCATCATTTTCGGGTTTAACCGCATCCAGAGCCTTTGTCGCATACAGCAAAGCTACGCCACCACCCGGGACAATACCCTCTTTAACGGCAGCACGCGTTGCATGTAATGCATCGTCCACACGGTCTTTTTTCTCTTTCACTTCCAATTCGCTGGCACCGCCGACTTTAATAACGGCTACACCACCGGCTAATTTGGCCAAGCGTTCTTGCAATTTTTCGCGGTCATAATCAGAAGTTGTATCTTCAATCTGTTGTTTAATTTGAGCAATCCGATTTTTAATTTCTTCTTCGGCACCGGCACCATCCACAATTGTTGTATCGTCTTTGGTAATGGTGACGGATTTGGCCGTTCCCAAAGTTGCTAATGTGACATCCTCTAACTTCATACCCAAATCGGCCGATACAACCGTTCCGTTCGTCAAAACGGCAATATCCTGCAACATGGCTTTACGGCGATCGCCAAACCCCGGAGCCTTAACGGCCGCAATTTTCAATCCGCCACGCAATTTATTGACCACCAAAGTTGCCAGGGCTTCACCCTCAATATCCTCGGCAATAATTAACAAGGGGCGACCTGTTTGGATAACGGCCTCTAAGATAGGAACCAACGGTTGCAAGTTGGATAATTTTGATTCGTTAATTAAAATATACGGATTATCCAATTCGGCAATCATCTTTTCCGGATTTGTAATAAAATACGGGGACAGGTAGCCGCGGTCAAATTGCATTCCTTCCACAACGTCCAGTTCGGTATCCATCCCTTTGGCATCTTCAACGGTAATGACACCTTCGTTCCCGACTTTCTCCATAGCACGGGCAATGTAATCCCCGATGGACGAATCACCGTTAGCGGAAATTGTTCCGATTTGGGCAATTTCAGCCGAAGTAGAAATAGCCTTAGATCTAGACTTAATGTCGGCAACAACCGCATTGACGGCCATGTCAATTCCCCGTTTCAAATCCATCGGATTCATACCGGCAGCAACGGCCTTACAACCTTCACGGATAATGCTTTGAGCCAAAACAGTAGCCGTTGTTGTCCCGTCCCCGGCAATATCTGCAGATTTAGAGGCCACTTCGCGCACCATTTGGGCCCCCATATTTTCAAATTTGTCCGCCAACTCAATTTCTTTGGCAACGGATACACCGTCCTTGGTAATCCGCGGTGCCCCATAGGATTTTCCCAAAACGACATTACGACCTTTGGGACCCAAAGTCACCTTGACCGTATCAGCCAACAAATCAACGCCGTGCAACATTTTTGAACGGGCGTCCGTTCCGAATTTAATTTCTTTTGCTGTCATAATTATCTCCTTATTCCAAAATACCTAAAACTTCACTTTCTTTCATGATGAGAAGATTCTCCCCATCAATTTTAATTTCTGTTCCCGACCATTTTCCGAATAAAACTTTATCGCCTTCCTTCAATGTCATCGGGACGATTTTTCCATCTTCATCCCGTCCGCCGGGGCCGACGGCAACGACAACCCCCTGTGAGGGTTTTTCTTTGGCCGTATCCGGAATAATTAATCCGCCGGCAGTGCGATTTTCTTCTTCAACGCGTTTTAAAACGACGCGATCCAATAAAGGTTTGAATTTCATAATAATACTCCTTTTTATTTTCCTTTATGTAAAACTCTGTGCATATCACATAGTATGTCATTTTCCGAAAGTCAATAGACAAACACTATTTTTTAATCATCCATGTATTTTCGTCCCGAACGCCAATAATCATAACCCGTCATAACGGTCAAAACAGCGGCCCCCCATAACGCGAAAGAACCCAAAAATTTCCAAAATTCCGCCAGGTCACCGGAAAATCTCGGTTCGGCGACCATCAACATCGGTAGAGCAACCATTTGACAAGTTGTTTTCCACTTTGCCAAACGAGTCACCGGACAGCCGACTTTAATTTCGGCTAAAAATTCACGAAGCCCCGAAACCAAAATTTCCCGGCAAAGGATGACAACTGCCGGAATGATTCCATAGTATCCCAACCGATTTGTATAAGCCATCATCAGCAATAATGCACCGATTAACAATTTGTCCGCAATCGGGTCCAACACGCGTCCGAAACGAGATAATTGATTCCAATGCCGAGCCAAATAACCATCCATATAATCCGTGATTCCGGCCATGATAAACAAAACGACACCAATCCAGGCCCAAGCCGGATGTTCAAAAAAGAAGGTGGCCACAATCAAGGGAATGGCCCAAATACGAAGACGCGTTAGTAAATTTGGGATATTGATACGCTTTCCGACAATTGTATTGACTTTTTGAACCGAATTTTTAACGGCTGTTATCGGTTTGTTTGATTTTTTTTGATGAACCATTTTATGCTCCTTTTGTTATGATTTAAGTATTATATAGCCTATCCGTGGTAAAAAGTATAGACTTTTTTTGCAATTTTTTCGCTTATTCCGGGAACACGCCTTAATTGATCGACAGAAGCCCCAGCAATTTCACGGGCCGAACCGAAATATAGCATCAATGCTTTTTTACGTTTTGTTCCGATTTCTTCAATATCCGTTAGTGATTCATGAAGCATATTTTTTGCCCTTTTGGCCCGATGAGTCCCGATAGCAAAACGATGTGCTTCATCCCGAAGGCGTTGCAGCAGATGTATTAAATCTCCTTTTAAATCCAGGTGAATTGGGGTATTCGGATCTGTTCCCAAATAAAATGTTTCTAGGCCGGCATTACGTTTTTCACCTTTGGCGATTGCCAAAACGGCAATCGAATCGATTTTCATCTCATGCATAATTTCCATAACACTGGACAATTGACCTTTGCCGCCGTCAATCAGTAATGCTGACGGTAAGTCGTGTTCAATCAAACCGCGAGATAACCGACGCATTAAAACTTCTTTCATCATACCGAAGTCATCATTTGTTTTGGCTTTCGTCCCATCAATATTGAATCGGCGATATAACTTTTTTTGAAAGCCATCAACAGTAGCCGCAATCATGGCTCCGACGGCAAAAGCTCCTTGAATATGGCTGTTATCATAAACCTCAATTTTATCTAGCACGGGGATTTTCAACAATTGCCTTAGCTGGTCCCAAACCTCTGATTGAATACCATATTCCTGAATGTGTTGGTGGTATGCTTGTTCGGCATTTTGCTGCGCCTGACGAATTAATTTTAATTTGGGGCCTCGGGTTATATCGGATATGTGCACGGGATGCTCACTTTTCCGGGAGAGAGCATCGGCTAATTCCGCCGGTATCAATTCGGCAGTTAAAATTTGATTTGGCGGCGGCACTTTATCATAAAATTGCATTAGGAATGTAGCCAATGTGTCCGGCCAATCCGAATCGGACAGGTGTTCTAAAAAGTGAACAACATTTCCACCGGCATGCCCCGATCGATAAAAGAAAATTTGGACACAGGCCGTATCATTTTGCCGATAGCATGCAACAATGTCCGTATGGTATAATGCTGTTTCCGAATCCGTATTTTGAATGCGATTAAGTGCCATCAATTTATCCCGCACCAGGGCTGCCTGTTCGTATTCTTCATGGGCGGATAATTGTTGCATTTGTCGTATTAAATTTTCCTGTAAAAAGATATTTTCCCCATGCATAAAATCAATAGTTTGTTTTACGCGCTGACGATAATCTTCACCGGATGTTTTATTGACACACGGTCCGCAACAACGGCCGATCTGATACATTAAGCAGGGCCTTGTCCGATTGTTAAAGTATGTGTTATTACAGGTCCTTAATCCAAATATTTTTTGCAACTCTTTAACGGTTTGATTAACGGCCGTTCCCGAAGTAAAAGGACCAAAATAATTCCCTTTTATTGAATGATTCCCCCGATATTTCATCAGGCGGGGAATGTCCTCGTGCGTGATTAAAATATAGGGATAACTTTTATCATCTTTTAAAAGGATATTATAATAAGGATGGAATTGTTTAATTAAATTATTTTCCAGAATCAAGGCGTCTGCTTCACTTGCCGTTTCAATGGTAATCACATCAGCAACTTCGGATACCATTTGGCGAATCCGGGTGGATAGTTGGTCAAGTCGCGTATAGTTTGTCAGTCTTTTCTTTAAGTTTTTGGCTTTTCCGACGTATAGAACCTTACCCGCATTATTCAACATCCGATAGACACCGGAACGTTCGGAAACAA
>JAFTEW010000017.1 GCA_017453485.1 Alphaproteobacteria bacterium
AACGATGTTTTCAGGATTTATTAAACTTTTTGCAAATGGAATTTCAGGAATATCTACCGTAATTAAATCATCGTATTCCTTTTCAGAAAATCCAGAATGAAGTAAAGTTACACGTTCTCCTAAAATTATATTTATATCTTTCAAGTGTGTAATTCCATCAAATGTTTGGAGACAATTTTTTTGGGCTAAATATTGTAAATTTGAATCACGAGATTTTAATGGAATAATATTTTGCACATATTTGATCAAATCATTAATTTGTGATTTTAAAAGATGTTCATCGTAAGATGGATAAAAAACATCAATAAATGAATAAAAAGCTAAAATATCTAAATGCTTTTGATTCAACCTGGGCAAAACGTCAATTGCCTCGTCAATAAGCATTTGCTTGTTCGTACGTTGCGAAATACTTCCTCTGTCAATAAGCATATCCGTCAAAATTTTCAAATGATCGTCATCATTAGACATTGCAAAACATTTTTGAGATTTAAAAATGGCTTCTTGCATTGCCGGTTCTTTTAATTGATCCTCAATTTTTTGACGAATTATATCATCTTGTTGGGATAATTTTTGGATGAATATATCTGTTAATTGTTCTGCTCTTTGACATGCCATATCTTTTGCCTCATCTTGTAATGATAAAACATTGTTTTTGTAAAGATCCATAAATATTTCTCGACATTTTTCTTCTGTTATACCATTAGGATAAACATTAACTACTTGAGCTTGAAGTGCAGTAGAGCCCTTTGCATTATCCTGTTGCATTATAGGAGAATTATTTTCTGACATTTATTTCTCCAATCTGAGTGTTGTTTTTAGAAAGTGCCCCATTTTTTTGTGTAATTTTATTAACTTTTCCAAGGTAGTATTGTTTGGTAAAGTGGAATGTTATTCCACTCCCTAGCAAAAAGCTTAAAACAATTTTTATTAAGTCTTTCCATGTAAAATCCATTTTCTTTCCTTTCAGTTCACTTTCACTCTGATTTGGCCGGTGAGGAGCTGTTGCATCAGTCCTTTCTTTTGTTCTTTCAAAGCTTCTAATTTTTGGTTAAGCAGGTTAATTTCATCATCGACTGTTAAAAAAACATCAGCAATAGCCTGTTGTTCGGCAATATCTGGAATAGAAACTTTGGATGATAATAAACCATCCAAATCTAAATTGCGACGTACAATACTAGCCCCCTGTTCTGAATTTATAAGGTACAAATAAATCATTCTGTCTATAATCATAAAATGTTTTAAAAATGAAAATAATGCCACATCCTCATTGACAGTAAATATTTTGTATGCTGGGCTCACAATCCCTATATCATATTCGGAAAATCCAATAGATCCCATCCACAAATTCATAGGGCTGAAAACAACATTATGTTTTCTTAAAATTTTGTAGCCAATATTATTTTCGCTTGCTATTTGTTTTTCAAAATATTCCTCTTGTGAACAGATTCCATTTTTAGTTACAGATAAAACTTGATGTTGATTGCTTATAGTTGTCTTCTCAATATGTTCTTTCAAAAAATCACTGAGTTTAACGTCTTTCCAAGGTTGGGTGAAACCAGGGAGGCGGGTTTTACCAGTAAGGAGTTTTTGCATCAGACCTTTTTTAAGGAGTTTCTTTTGCTCTATCAGATCCGACAACTTTTCAATTGCTTCATCCCACGTTCCCAAAATCTCCGCAATCTTTTTTTGCTCTACGAGAGGAGGAAGAAGAATTGCATATTTATATATCTCTTCTTGAGATAATGTTGGAATAGTTCCTCCAACAACTGTTTGATGAACCTTTTTCTGAAAACTATTCGAAGCTACTAAATATGCAAAATATTCTTGTTTTCCGCTAAAATTTTTAAAAATTATAAGCTGAGGGTTTATAGTTGCCGGTTCTGGAAGATGTTTAATAATAGCAGATTTTCCAAAAGATGATCCTGTTTTAACAAAAATAATATCACCCTCTTGTATCTTTATTTCAGGGGATTCTTCATATTTATACCAAGATATATAAGTATTCTCATCATAGTTTATTTTATTATCTATAATATTAGATGGACTTAAAGTTATTGCCCCATCACCTTTTTTCACAATATCTGCACATGTATATCCTCTATACCCGATACGTCCAAATATTTTAACGCAATTCTTTAATGTGGAAATATTCCACCCTTCAGGTATGTTTTGATTATTCTGCATTCAGCGAATCCTTTCACAGAACTGGATAGCTTCTGGAACGTATATTAATTGACTTCTTTGATTCTGGCTTCCAATAATTTTAAACATAAAGCGGTACTCATTTTGCCATGCATATTGTTCTCTTTTCAAAAATGACAATTTCATACATAAATCGGGAGATGGTGGAACATTTTGTATATCGTTCCGACTTCCTTGAACATCTAATTCCAATCTGTCTTGATAAATACAACGGCCAAACATGCAAAAAACATTAGCATTATATTTGTTTTGTAAAGATTTTTGCACAGCTTGAACAAAATGTTCTACATCCACAATTGCAAAACATGAATTATAGCTATCACAGAGCGCTGTTCCACTGTCTATTAGACTTGTACATAGTACAAGGTGATCATATCCGACCCCCATTTTAGTTTCCATACAATATTGATTATAATGAATTCTCAAAATGCCTTTTCCTTCTTCTGGATCACAGCGGCTGGCATCATTATGAGTTGCAAAATCTTCAAAAGTTTTTAAGTACAAAGCACCATCCTTAAAGAAACTATCAACGTATTCTTTTTCCAGTTGTCTATATACCCTCAGTGGAGGACTATTTGTAAAAGCGTAGTCTGAGAACACCATATCTTACTTCTTGCTCCCCTCCAATTTCTTTTCTAACTGTTCAATTTCTCGATCAAAGTCTGAAACGTAATTTGCATCTTGAATTTTACGGAATTTCTCATACTCTTTTGTTGCCAACGCTTCGGCTACAGCATGGCTTACTTTTCCGGCATTGTTCAAAATATCGTATTCGCTGAACTTCAAAAAAGCATTCAACTTATCCACCCAATCTGCCATTTTCATTGGAATATGGCGAATAGCTTGTAATTCAGCATAATCAATATACATGGAAACTATCCGGTTTAGGTGTGAAATTTCTTCTTTACTCAGATAATTTTTTGCAACAACCGTATCAGAAAGCATAATCTTACCCTTTGGTGCTCTTTTCCAAGTTGTAAGCCCCATATGAGGTTTTGCACTATCTACACGAGCCGTAATGATTTCTGCAGCAGTATGTCCTGTGATTGCAAAGTGAAGTTTGTTTTGAACTGTGGCAAAAAAGGTTTTAGTAATTTCCACATCTTTTGAGTAGTCAATACTTGTTGCATAAATATCTGTTATTTTTTGATAAGCCATACGTTCAGAAACACGAATATCCCGGATTTCTTCCAATAATTCATCAAAGAAACGAGTGCTGAATTTTGAACCATATTTGAACCGATCTGAATCAATGGCAAAACCTTTATAAACGTAATTATGTAAAATTTCCGTTGCCCATTGTCTGAATTGTGTGCCACGAGGAGAATTGACGCGATAACCAACTGCTAAAATGGCTTCCAAGGAGTAAAGTTTGATATTTCGAGCTACTTGTCTGGATCCTTCATTTTGAACTTGTAAGGATTCCTTACAAGTTGCCTGTTCGACCAACTCCCCAGCTGTATATATGTTTTTTAAGTGCATAATGATATTTTGTGGCGTGGTATCATACAATTCGGCTATTTTTTTCTGGGAAAGCCAGACATTATTGTCTTCATATAAGACCTCTAAAGCAACGCCACCATCTGGGGCTTGAAACATAATTAATTGATTGTCTGGAATTTTCTTCATCTTATACCCCCAACTCTTCCAAATATTTTTTCATTTTTTCTTGGACTTCTGCCAATTCTGCTTCGGTTTTAGCAATATCTGCTTTAACTTTGATCAAATCAACTTCTTCTTCATCTTCAAATGTATCCACATAGCGTGGAATATTAAGATTAAAATCGTTTTCTTTGATTTCGTCAAATGTCGCAATATGTGAATATTTTTCAATTTCACGACGGTTTTTATAAGTATCAACGATCTTAGCAATATGTTCATCCGAAAGGGTATTTTGATTCTTCCCAGAAACAAATTCCTTGCTAGCGTCTATGAATAAAACATCTTTTCGATTTTCATTTGCACCACCTTGTTCCCGAGTTCTATCAAAAATTAAAATTGCCACAGGAATGCCGGTTGTTTGAAATAATCCAGCAGGCAACCCAATTACAGCATCCAATAAATTTTCTTTAATTAAGGATTCACGAATGCGTCCTTCCGATGAACCACGGAATAAAACACCGTGAGGAACAAAAACAGCAACACGTCCTTCTTTTACTTTTGCTGTTTCTATCATATGGCAGATAAATGCATAATCCCCTTTGCTTGCAGGGGGCATTCCACGCCAAAAACGATTATATTTATCATTTTCTAGGCCTGGTTCACCCCATTTATCTAATGAAAATGGTGGGTTTGCAACTACAACATCGAATTTCATCAAACCATCTTCATCACGCAATAATGGTGTATTTAAGGTATCGCCCCATTCAATTCGGGCAGAATCCTTTCCATGTAAAAACATGTTCATTCGGGCCAGATTATAAGTTGTTCCTGTCTTTTCTTGCCCATACAATGCGTAGTTTTGGGATCCCGTTTTTTCTATTTCTTCACCAGCCATCAACAATAAACCTCCGGATCCACAGGCTGGGTCGCAGATTCGATCACCCTCTTTAGGTTCAGCCAGCTGAGCTAACAGTTGGGCTAAAACATGTGGCGTGAAAAATTCTCCACCTTTCTTACCTGCATCAGAACCAAATTTTTCGATCAGATACATGTAAGCATTTCCAAGAATATCATCACCCACTTCTGTCAAATCAACTTTATTAAAATCATTTATCAAATTCCTAATCATTTTATTGCGTTGACTCGTTTGTCCCAAAACTGCTTGAGAATTAAAATCAACCGTAAAAATATCCTTTAATATTGGGTTAGTATCTTCAATGGAACGCAAAGCAATGTTAATGATTTCTCCAATATTATCAGCAGATTGTTGTGCATAGATATCGTAAAAACTTGCACCCTCTGGCATAATGAAACGAGCATTTTTTAATCTCATTTCAATACGTTCTTTGTCATCACCATAACGATCTTCAAGTTTTTGGACTTCGGCTTTATGAATATCGCTCATATATTTATAAAAAAGAAAAACCAAAGCATAATCTTTAAAGATACTGCTATCTACCGTTCCCCTTGCAGAATTCGCAGCATCCCACAATAAATTATTTAAATCATCTTGCGTCATTTTAGTCATTGATTACTCCTTTTATAATAGCGTTAAGCCTTTGTTTTTTTAAAGATAATAAATTTTCTATCAAATTATACTCCCTTTTTTGTAAACGTTCAAATTCGATCAATTTTTGCTGATTTTCAATTGATGGAATAGGGATTTCAATATCGGCAATCTGAGTTCGGGTTAATGCCGGTATTGTCATAGATTCTTGCAATCTTAAAAATGTTCTTTGTGCCAAATCGGAATTCAAAAAAAGTGATAAGTACTCAGAAAGCACTTGGTTATTATTGACTTGAATAATAAAAAAGCCTCCTGATCCAATGGCTGGATATTTACCGTCATAGGTGATAGCACCAAAATTTCCTCTGTTAGAAAACAAAACATCACCTTTTTTCAATAAATGCTTTTGCATGTTTTTAGAAAGGTTTATTTTAGCCATTTTTGAATAAGAAAAATCTGATAGATCTTTAGGTTGAATAACAAAAACGTTACCATCCCTTACCGAAACAACACGTTCTCGAAAGGTATAACCGCTCTTAATTTCTGCCAAATTATTCAATTTTTCTGTAAACATGCCATTGGTATAGCATATTTTTTATTGCATGTCAAGTAAAAAATTACAATATTTTTATATTGTGTATTTTTATTTAATATTCGGATACCAATTTACCCTTATATACCCAGTATGTGTAACCATTATATCCTTTTGCCACAAATCCTAATTGATGCATCAATTGTGTTGTTAGCGCACTGATTGTCAATGTTTTACCATTAAACTCTACTTTGTTATTTGCTACAACTCGACATTTAAGGGTTTCATCTTTCAAAAACGTTAGGACAGTCCCTTCCGGGATACCATGCTCCGTAAATTTAAAGTTTTTCTGCTTTTGTCCTTGTTGCTTTTCAATGATGGCCAGAATTTTTTTGTCTTCTTTATCATAAGCCTTATCTTTATTTAATTCAATTTCATGTCCGCCTAATAATTCCGACATTTCTTTTAAGTTTTTATAAGCAACGACAGGGTCAAGATTATAAAATTCCTTTTTCAGATGTACCTTATCTGTGTGGACACCCGTGCTATGAAGTACTTTATGCAAAAACTGTTCTGCTTTTTGGTAATTTTCGACTTCAAATGCGGCAAAACATTCAAAGGGACAGGGTGTTCCAGTTTCCTCACTTAATTGCTTTAATCTTTGTTCCAAGTTCTTGGTTTGCCCAATTTTTACCACATTATCTTTAAACATAGGATTTGTTAAGATATAAATGATTCCTTTTGTCATTTTGCATCCTTTCGGTTTCTTTCAGCATACACAAATATTAGGGTAAAATCAATCCTCTTTTTATTTATTAACCACATACTTGCCAAATTTTCCATATTTTACCAGATATTCCCAGATAAAATTTAATCCTGGGAAAGTGAGTTTTGACGCGAATGGATGGGCGATTGTTCAACTTTTCGGATTCATCGGCTCCAGAATTGGCCTAAAATTTTACCGGGAAGGCAAAAAAAGCATTTACATTAGCAATAAAACAGCGTATAAAAACGACTGGATAAACTGTGATGCAAAGTGTGATTCATTGGATTTTAGAGAAATTTTTAAGTTATTGAAAATAAAAGACTATTAAATTTTTTGGTGTGAATCCGGCTTTCCGCACCACTATCAAATTAAACCCTTGTTTATCAAGGGTTTTTTTATACCTAAAACAGGGTTTTACAGGTGGAACATAGGGATGATAGGAGGGGGATAAAATGCAGTAAAACCGGTAAAGAAAATATAAAAATAGCACCTATTTATGAAAAAAAACGGGAATAATTCATCCTTCCGCAAGGATAGAGGGGGGATTTGATTTTACTTGATTTTAAAATATGTCTGTGCTATATGTGTGGCACATCATTTTAACAATAACGGAAAGGAAAGAAGATGAAATTTAAAACATTATCAGACTTTGATTTTAACGGAAAAACAGTCTTTATTCGGGCTGATTTAAACGTACCGGCCAAAGACGGTGTTATTACGGATATGACCCGGATTGATCGGTTTGTGCCGACTTTGAAAGAAATTGTTGAAAAGGGCGGTAAAGCCGTTGTTGCCAGCCATTTCGGTCGTCCAAAAGGTGAAAAGAAACCGGAATTTTCGATGGCCTTCATGGTGCCGGCAATTGAAAAAGCCAGTGGTTTGAAAGTGACATTTGTCGATGATTGTATCGGAGATAAACGGGATGCCGCTGTTCGGGCTATGAAACAGGGCGATGTCGTTTTATTGGAAAATTTACGCTTTTATGCCGGGGAAGAAAAGAATGATCGTAATTTTGCCGAACAACTGGCCAGCGGGATTGATATCTATATCAACGATGCGTTCTCAACGGCTCATCGGGCACATGCCTCAACGGAAGGAATGGCACACTTATTGCCACGCGGGGCAGGGCGTTTGATGCAAGAAGAATTGGAGGCTCTGGACAAAGCGTTGGGAAATCCGGTTCGTCCGGCAGTGGCCTTGGTTGGCGGTTCCAAAGTTTCCACAAAATTGGATCTGCTCTCTAATTTGGTTAAGAAAGTTGATTACTTGTGCATCGGTGGCGGTATGGCGCACACTTTCTTGGCCGCCAAAGGAATTCCGATGGGGGAAGGATCCCTGGTTGAACCGACCATGATTGATACGGCCAAGTCCATTTTGGCTAATGCCGGTTCCTGCACGATTGTGTTGCCGGTGGATTTAACCTGGGCTGACGCATTTGGTGAGGGACAGACACCGCATGTATCGGATGCTGATCAAGTGCCGGCCGGTAAAGTCCTGCTGGATATCGGCCCGAAATCGGCAAAAGCCTTTATTGATACTATTAAGAAATGTAAAACATTGATCTGGAACGGGCCGGTCGGTGCTTTTGAAATCAAACCGTTTGATAAAAGCACAAATGAAATTGCCGTAGCCGTAGCAACTCTGACCAAAGAAGGTCAATTGACTTCCGTGGCCGGTGGGGGCGATACGGTTTCCGCGTTGAAAAAAGCCGGGGCAGAGCCGGATTTAACCTATGTATCTGCTGCTGGTGGGGCTTTCCTGGAATGGATGGAAGGGAAGACGTTGCCAGGTGTTGCCATTTTGGAACAATAAAGCGATTGCTTTAAAAAAGGACGGGGTTTAATCAATGACTCCGTCCTTTAATTAATTATATTTATCAATCATTTATCATTTTTTTCTTGATTTTTTATAAAAAAAAGAGTATGAATAAAGCATTATCATCTGTTTATGAAAGGAAAAGAAGATGGCTCGTGTGACAGTTGAAGATTGTGTTAAAAAAGTTCCAAATCGCTTTGATTTGATTTTGTTGGCAACCGGCCGTGCGAAGTCGTTGGCTTCTGGTTCTCCGCTGACCGTTGATCGGGATAACGACAAAAATACGGTTGTAGCTTTGCGTGAAATTGAAGAAGGGACGATTGACTTGGAATCTGTTCGTGATAATGTGATTGCCGGTATGCAAAAATATGCCCGTCCGACGGAAGGTGTTGACGATGCGGCCGAGTTGAAAGAGGTTGAAGCCGAAATTAACGGTGAAGCCCCACTTTATGCCGATACGGAATTTGTCGGTTCTGATTCCTTCCAGGTTGTCGATGATGTGACGGAAGCGTAATTCTACCGAATTGTGGGGATGGACGCAGATGTCTTTTATGCGGCAGTATGAATTGGTTGAACGGGTTAAATCTTATGACCCGACGGCCGATGAAAGTGCTTTAAATCGGGCGTATATATTCGCCATGAAGATGCATAGCGGGCAAAAGCGCGAATCGGGTGAACCGTATTTTTCTCATCCTGTGGCGGTTGCCAGTATTTTGACCGAATATAAGTTGGATTCGGCAACGATTATAACGGCCTTACTGCATGATACGGTGGAAGATACCCCCGCTTCCTATGCCGATATTAAGGAGTTGTTCGGGGAGGATGTAGCTAATTTGGTTCAGGGGCTGACCAAATTATCCAAAGTTCAAATTCACTCCGAAGCCTCAAAACAGGCAGAAAACTTTCAAAAATTAGTTCTGGCCATCAGTTCCGATATTCGGGTATTGTTGATAAAGCTGGCCGATCGGTTGCATAATATGCGGACGTTGCACTATTGTGCCAAAGAAGAAAAACGCCAGCGAATCGCCCGGGAAACAATGGAAATTTATGTGCCGCTTGCCGAGCGAATCGGAATGCAGGCATTGAAGGACGAACTGGAAGACTTGGCCTTTCAAACACTACATCCTGAGGCTTATGAGTCAATTACGTCCCGGCTGACATTTTTGGCCGAAAAGGACGAAAAAGATGTGGCCGAAGTGATTGCGATTTTAAAACAGGATTTAGCCGATAATCAGGTTAAAGGTGAGGTGACCGGCCGACAGAAAAGACCTTATTCCATTTGGCAGAAGATGCAACGCAAAAATGTGACCCTGGAACAAATTTTTGATATTATGGCGTTTCGGGTTATTGTAAAAACGGTGGCCGAGTGTTATCAGGTTCTGGGAATTATGCATACGAAATACAATATGATTCCCGGCCGATACAAGGATTATATTTCTACTCCGAAAGCAAACGGTTATCAATCAATTCACACCGGTGTGTTGGGGCCGCTTAATCGCCGGATAGAGTTGCAAATCCGCACACGGGATATGCATCGGGTAGCGGAATTCGGTGTGGCTGCGCATTGGGAATATAAACAGGGTGTGCATCGCGAAGGAACGCAATATCGCTGGATTCGTGATTTATTGGAGTTATTGAATCATTCTTCTGATCCGAATGAGTTTTTAGAGCATACTAAAATTGCCATGTATCAGGATCAGGTTTTTTGCTTCTCTCCCAAGGGGGATTTAATTCCGTTACCGAAAGGGGCAACGCCGATTGATTTTGCATATGCGGTTCATTCTGGGGTAGGGGATACCTGTGTTGGTGTAAAAATTAACGGCAAAATTAGTCCTCTGCGCACGATTTTACAGAACGGGGATCAGGTTGATATTTTGACGGCCAAAAATCAAACACCGTCGGCCGAGTGGGAACGAATCGCCGTGACGGCTAAGGCCAAGGCTTGTATTCGCCGTTTTCTGCGTGCTCAAAAACGGCAACAATTAACCGAAGCCGGTCGTAATGCTTTGGTTGCAGTGGCCAAGGAATATAATCAAAGTTTCTCGGACAAAGACATTTTACCTGTTTTGGATAAGGGGCGTTTTAAAACTTCGGATGATTTATTAACGGCCATCGGGGAAGGGCTTGTATCTGCAACGGATATTTTTCATAAAATTCATCCGGAATTAAAATTATCCCTGTATCAGAAAACGATGTCGTTGTTTCGTAAATCCCCGGATAAGCAAGCCCCTTTGCCGGCTAAAAATATGCCGATTACCGGTTTATTTGAAGGGCTTTCTTACGGCTTTGCCAAGTGTTGTCACCCGGTGCCGGGAGATAAAATTGTCGGTATTGTGTCCAGCGGCAAAGGTGTGATGATACATACGCAGGATTGTCCCAGCCTGGCGCAATATGCCGATGAACCGGAACGATGGTTGGATGTCGGGTGGAACATGGCTATGATTCACCAATCAACACTTCCCGTTCGGATTAAGGTCACTTTGGTGGATCAATCGGGGGCTATGGCTGAATTGATGACTGTTTTATCACAACAAAATGCGAACCTGTCTAATTTGACGACGCAACGACGCGGGGAAGGGTGGATGGAATTGATGATTGATATTGACGTGCGGGACCGGGAACATTTGGATACGGTTCTGCAAGCGTTGCGATCGACGGAAAAAGTAGCCGCCGTCACACGGGTCAAGGCCGGATAGATTAAAAAGTGTGACCTGTGTCCATTTTTTGCTTGACAAACACACAAAAATCATGTATAAAAAAGCCCTATTTTGTATCAGTAAAGGATAAAATCACATGTTTGCAGTAATTAAAACGGGCGGGAAACAATACAAAGTTCAAAAAGATTCCGTCATTGTTGTTGAAAAATTGGCCGGTTCTGCCGGGGATAAGGTTTCTTTTGATGAAGTTTTGATGGCAGACGGTAAAGTGGGCACACCGGTGGTTAAGGGTGCTTCCGTTGCCGGGGAAATCATCAAACAGACACGGGGCGAAAAAATTATCGTCTTTAAAAAGATTCGTCGTCATGGCTATCGCCGGAAACAAGGTCATAAACAATCTTTGACCGTTGTTAAGATTACGGATATTAAGGCTTAATCAGGATAAGGAGAATTTAAAATGGCACATAAAAAAGCGGGTGGTAGCACACGAAACGGTCGTGATTCGGAAGGACGTCGCTTGGGATTAAAAAAATCCGGCGGTCAGGCTGTTGTTGCCGGTAATATTATTGTTCGTCAACGCGGAACCGTTTATTCTGCCGGTGAAAATGTCGGTATGGGAACGGATCACACTTTGTTTGCCCTGACAGATGGTGTTGTGGAATACACACGGAAAAAGGGCGATAAGGTCTTTGTTTCTGTTAAATCTGCCGAATAATTGGCATAAATGATTTATATTCCCCGCCTATGCGGGGATTTTTTTTAACACATAGGTCCTTATGTTATCCTAACGCTTCACCGTGTCATCCTGAACTTGTTTCAGCATCCATTAAATACGAAGTCCATATGTCATCCTTGCGTAAGCGAGGATCCAGCGGGCGAACGCCCGCACAAAAGAGGCCTTATATCCCTATGGACTCCGGATCAAGCCCGGAGTGATAAGGTCTTTACGTTTCTATGGATGCCCGATTAGGTCGGGCATGACAGATGTGTGGTAAGAGGGTTATGCCCTACCTCTGTCATCCTTGCGCAGGCGAGGATCCAGCGGGCGAATGCCCGCACAAAAGAGGCCTTATATCCCTATGGACTCCGGATCAAGCCCAGAGTGACAAGGACTTTACGTCTTTCCTGGATGCCCGATTAGGTCGGGCATGACAGATGTGTGGTAAGACGGTTATGCCCTACCTCTGTCATCCTTGCGCAAGCGAGGATCCATAAGCACGCAAATCCACCTATCATCCCGGTCGTCAAATTAAAATTCATTGATAAAATAGGGGGATTATCAATCCATAATAAAAAAAATAAAAAAAATTTGAAAAAGGGCTTGCAATCATCAAAAAGATATGCTAACGATGAAATGTCAAATGGTTTTTTGTCGTATCTGCGATGGGAAATCAATTTAGTTAAACAATGTTAACATTAAAGGAATAAAAAAAATGAAAAATACAAATGAATCCGGCCGTTCTATGGTCGAAATGTTGGGTGTTTTAGCCATTATCGGTGTTCTGTCCATCGGTGGTATCGCCGGTTATACTTTGGCCATGAACCGCTATCGTGCCAATGAAATTATGAATGCCGCTGCCCAAGTGTCTATCGTTGCTATGTCCAAAGATGGTGGCGTCGGTGGTGAAGCTACTTTGACGGATGTCGGTGGTGTTGATAGCATCTCCTTGCCGGGTATTGATGATGATGCCAGCATTACCGGTTATCGGAATGGTGTTGTTTCGATTTCAATCAACAGCGAATATGAACAAGTTGCTACAATCTTGAACTCTTTGTTGGGTTCTCGTAAAGAAGGTAACTGCACGACTTCTGGTTGTGTTGCTAACTTCCAAAAAAGCGTTAAATAATAGAGTAATCTATTTTGGAAATCCCCGTTTTACGGGGATTTCTTTTTTGTGGATTCCGGGTCAAGCCCGGAGTGACAGAGGTGGGGTGTGGCTGTTATACCACTCCATATCATGCTGGGTCATCTGCTCGCTGGCGCTCGGGGCCGCCTGACGGCGTCGCTTTCGGCTCCAGCCTGCGCCGGAATGACAATTTGATTTGCGTGTTTAATGGATCCTCGCCTGCGCAAGGATGACATTTTCTACTTTGTCATGCCCGATCTGATCGGGCATCCATGAGAACATAAAATCCTTGTCACTCCGGGCTTGGTCCGGAGTCTATAAAGATATAAGGCTTCTTTATTGAATGGATCCTGAACCAAGTTCAGGATGACACGGTGGGGCGTTAGGATGACATAAGGACCTATGTGTAAAAAAAAATCCCCGCATAGGCGGGGATTCAATACTATTTCAAACGGAATTACTTGTCACCGAAAATACCGGCCAAATCTTCACCCGTCTGATTCATAACGGCTCCGTCCTCGGCTTTCTTTTCATGATGATGTTTTTCTTTGCGTTCTTTTTTTGGTTCTTCCGGTAAAACGGCATCTTCACCGGTTTCCTGATTGACGCGCTTCATCGACAGGCGAATTTTACCCCGATTATCCGCACCCATACATTTCACCCAAACTTTATCGCCCTCTTTGACCAAATCCGTGACTTTTTCAACGCGATAGGGTGCCATTTCCGAAATATGGACCAAGCCGTCGGTTTTACCGACAAAGGTGACAAACGCCCCGAATTCCATAATCTTACAAACCGTTCCCAGGTAATTTTTACCTTCTTCGGGTTCGGCGATAATGCCTTGAATCCAATCATAGGCGGCTTTTCCGGCATCTTGATCAACGGCAGCAATCCGAATGGTTCCGTCATCTTCAATGTCAACTTTCGCGCCTGTTTTTTCAACGATTTCGCGAATAACCTTACCACCCGTTCCGATAACATCCCGAATCTTTTCCGGATCAATCTTGAAAGCCTGAATCCGGGGGGCGTTTTTGTTGAGCTCGGCCCGCGGTTCGGCAATCGTTTCCGCCATTTTGTTCAAGATAAATTGGCGACCCTCATGGGCTTGTGCTAAGGCGGTTTTCATAATCTCTGTCGTAATGGACGTAATCTTAATATCCATTTGCAGGGCCGTGACACCATCCCGTGTGCCGGCAACCTTAAAGTCCATATCGCCCAAGTGATCTTCATCTCCCAAAATATCTGATAAAACGACAAATTTGTCTTTTTCTTTAATCAATCCCATGGCAATACCGGCCACCGGTTTTTTCATCGGAACACCCGCATCCATCAAAGAAAGCGTCGAACCGCAAACCGTCGCCATAGAAGAAGACCCGTTCGATTCCATAATATCGGAAACAACCCGAATGGTATAGGGGAAATCTTCAAATTTCGGCAACATCGGATGAATAGCACGCCAGGCCAATTTGCCGTGTCCGATTTCGCGCCGTCCCGGAGAACCGAGCCGTCCCACTTCACCGACAGAAAACGGCGGAAAGTTGTAATGGAGTAAAAATCTTTCCTTATACTCCCCGGCCAAAGAATCAACGATTTGTTCGTCTTCACCGGTGCCTAATGTTGCTGTCACCATAGCCTGTGTTTCACCACGGGTAAACAAAGCTGAACCGTGGGATTTCGGCAAGAAACCGACTTCGGTTTCAATTACGCGAATTGTTTTCGTATCCCGACCGTCAATCCGAATACCTGTATTTAAAACGGCATCCCGCATGATTCGTGCTTCCAATTCATGGAACACTTTATCGCAAACGGCATCTTCGGCTTCCCGATCGGCAAATAAAGCATGGGCCTTTTCCCGAACGGCTGCGATGGTATCCTGACGTTTTAATTTTTCATGAATTTGATAGGCAGCCTTAATTTCATCACCCAATTTATCCATAATTTCGGACCGAACCGTTTCATATTCGGCCGGTTCTTGTTTCACTTCCCAAGGATCCTTGGCACATTCTTCGGCCAAAGAAATAATCATTTCAATAACGGGTTTAATACTTTCGTGACCGAAAGAAACGGCACCCAACATCACGTCTTCGGATAATTCTTGGGCTTCGGATTCAACCATCAAAACCCCTTCCTGAGTGCCGGCGACGACTAAGTCTAATTGGCTGTGTTTAATGGCTTTCATATCCGGATTTAAGACATATTGTCCGTCAATATAGCCGATTCTGGCACCGGCAATCGGGCCCAAAAACGGTAATCCGGAAATTGTTAAAGCCGCGCTGGCCGCAATCATGGCAACGATATCGGGTTGCGTTTCCAAATCATGACTGATTAACGTACAAACAACCTGTGTTTCGTTGTTAAAACCTTTGGCAAATAACGGCCGAATCGGACGATCAATTAAACGAGATGTCAATACTTCGGCTTCGGACGGTTTCCCTTCGCGTTTAAAAAAGCCGCCCGGGATACGACCGGCCGCATACGTTTTTTCCTGATAATTAACGGTCAGGGGAATAAAATCTTCAAATGTTTCGGGGGGATTTTTGCTGGCGCAAACGGTAGCGATAACTTCGGTATCACCGTATTTGGCAATCACGGCTCCATCGGCCTGTCGGGCAATTTTGCCGGTTTCCAGGGATAATTTCTTACCGCCCCATATCATTTCTTTTTTGTATGTTTTAAAAATGCTCATAATTTACTTTTCCTTTCCTACATAATGAACACGGGGGGAACATCCCTTGACATTCCCCCTGAACAGACCTATTTCCGCAGGCCCAAACGGGTAATTAAGGAATCATAACGCTTGGCGTCCGATTCTTTAACGTATTTTAAAAGCCGGCTGCGCTTGGCAACACGTTTCATCAAACCACGACGGGAATGGAAGTCCTGCGGGTGAGATTTCATGTGGGCCGACAAAGATTTGATTTTTTCGGTCAAAATAGCAATTTGAACCTCCGGTGAACCGGTATCTTTGGCATTGACGGCAAAATCTTTAATGATTTGTTGTTTTTGTTCTTTTTCTAACGACATCTTTTTTTCCTTTCTTTTATTGAAGTTAGGTGCTTTTTCTCCCACCGATAGGGCAGAAACCGAGATATCGGTCAGTTTCGTCCAAACGGCTTTCATTGAAAAAGCACTTCCTTATATCATATTTTTTTAAGAAAATCAAGTAAAAAGAGAACGGTTGATTGGTTCAGATGACCTCAATATCATTTTGGACCAGGATGTTTCGCAATGTATCGGCCGATTTTTTTAAGTTCATTTGTTCTTGTTGACTTAATTGAATGGGGACATGTGTTTCAACACCGTCTTTTCCGACAATGGCCGGCATACTGAGGGATATCCCCTGAATACCGTATTCACCGTGCATCATGGATGAAACGGACAAAATGGATTTTTCATCCCGGACAATGGCCTCGCAAATCCGTTTGACCGCCATGGCAATCCCAAAGTAAGTCGCCCGCTTGCGGGCAATGATTTCATAAGCACTGTTCTTAACATCCGAGGCAATACGCTCCATGGCTTCATCATGGTTGAAAAAGCCCCGCATTTCGCAAAAACGATGAAGCGGAATACCGGATACATTCGCCGATGACCAGGCAACGATTTCGGAATCACCGTGCTCCCCGATAATAAAAGCATGAATACTGCGTGAATCAACATTCAGGTGATCGCCTAACTCCCGTTTTAACCGTGCCGTATCCAATACGGTTCCAGACCCGAGAACCCGATGTTCGGGCATTCCCGATAATTTCAGGGCTACCGTTGTTAAAATATCCACCGGATTAGCCACTACCAACAAAATCCCCTGATAATTCCGGCAGCGAATTTCCGGCAGGATTGATTTGAAAATAGAGATATTTTTTTTAACCAAATCCAGTCGTGTCTCACCGGGTTTTTGATTCGCCCCGGCCGTAATAACAATCATGGATGCATCCGTAATGTCATCATAATTGCCGGCGTAGATTTTTGCCGGTTTGGCAAAAGGGATACCGTGGCTGATATCCAGGGCTTCTCCTTCGGCTTTGGCCGGGTCCGAATCGATTAATACGATTTCCGGGAAAAGACCCGATTGCATCAGGCTGAATGCGCAGGCAGCTCCGACGAAACCGCATCCGATAATCACAATTTTGCGTGTCTGTGTTATATTTAAATTATTTTTCATTTCTTTTTTCCTCTCTGATATATTACTTTTACACGATATTTTGGGGTATTTATCCCCCTGTTTCAAGAGTATTGAGTCATTCTTTTGCTACTTCTTTTGATCGTGAAAGACTTTTTTCAAAACGGCCAACGCTTTTTGAAGCGTTTTATCCCGGGAAGTATCCGTCATAATCTTTGTCCATGTGATTTTTCCGGTGTCTAAATTTAATTGCCGGTCCAATTCTGCCCGCTCTTTGACATCGGACGGATTCCTCAGTCGTGTTTTGATGCGTTCTTCTCGTATGGAAACCGGCGCATCCATCCATAACCCGATAAAGGGAGCATGTTCTGATTGTGCTAAATCTTCGGCCGCCTGTCGTTCGGCTGGATTGTAAAATAAAGCATCCAAAATAACACAAGAGCCGACGGATAACGCCATTCGGGCTTGTTGTCGCAATACATCATAGACCACTTCTTCAAAGGCCGGTGTATCATATTGTTTATCTAAAGTTTGTGTGGGAGCCAGCCCCATAATCTGCTTTTTAATGATGTCATCCCTTAAAATAACAGCCCCCGGAGCCGGATCAAAGTAGCCGCCGAGTTCCCGCGCAATTCGGGATTTTCCGCTGCCGGATAAACCGCCGCAGGCCACCAGAACCGGATTTTTTCCGGAAATGAAGTGCTGGGCTAAATCAAAATAATGACGGGCTTCTCGGATAATTCGCCGTCGATCCCATCCATGCATCAGGGTTGATTTTTTTGCACAAACTGCTGCCCGACGGGTTGCCCGCAGGGCCTGATAGAGCGGTAGCAGAGGGAAACCGCTGATGTCATTCATGTGAGCCATATAGTGATTAAACAGGATATTGGTCAGGCGTCGTTCCCCAATGGCTTCTAAATCCATCAAAACCTCGGCTAAATCGTAAAGGGTGTCAATACAACATAGGTTTTCGTTATATTCAATGGGGCTGAAAAAAATAAATTCAGTCCCCGTCCAAGCAATATTGGACAGCAATAAATCCCCATGACATTTCCGAACGGCCCCCGATTTTTGGCGCAGTCGGATAAGTCGGCTGTTTTGTGCCAAGGCTTGCAGACTGTTTCGGGTTAAATCTTCTAATTTCTTTTTTTCAAAAATGTCGGGACAAAAACAGGACAGAACCGATTCATTTTCCAAAATCAATCGTTTAATCGTATCGGTTCCCCATTTGTTTTTTAAAATTTTTGCTTTTTTATGTAAATCAGCCAGTTTTTCGGCTAAATCCATCGCTTCAAAACGGTCAAATTTAGAAGAGGGCAATAGGTGATTTAATAGGTATTTATCAGGGATCCGTTTCATCACCAAAATGGTATCAATTTCCTCGCCTTCGGTGCCGCCGATAACAATTTTCCCACTGGGTAATCGTCGGACCGATTCGATTTTTTCAACCAAATTCGGTGCATAAACGGCACTGCGTTTCATCTCATGAACACAGGCCAGCCTGCGTTTTTCCCGAGTGGACAGGTCGGCTTCGGGATAAAGGACCGCCCGTTTTAACTTATATACTTTATCCCCGGCCAGGAATAAGATGGCAATGTGGGATTGTCGAACTTCAACCGATTTAACCTTGTAAGCATAATTTTTCGGGTTAGAAAGTGCCGTAATAATGTCGGCTTGGGATTCTGCAATCATAATTTATTCCTTTGTGGCTCGGGATGAATAATTATTTCGGTATCCGGGAATCGTTCTTTGATTTTGTCTTCTATTTGATCCGTAATATCGTGAGCCTGTCGCAATGTCAACGAATCGTCCAAGATAATACAAAATTGAACAAAAGCGTTAGAGCCGCTTTGACGGGTGCGTAAATCCCGTATGCCTTTGACCGATGAAAATGAACGAGCAACAGCCTCAATCTGCTTGCGAAAATCATCCGACATTTCCGTGTCCATCAGCATTCCGAGAGATTCGCGGATGATTTGATAAACGACAATAAATAGATAGCCGGCGACGCCGCACCCGAATAAAGAATCCCATCGTGTCCAACCGGTCAGATAAGTTAAAACCATGGAGACCATAACGCCGACATTCATTAAAATATCCCCGGCATAGTGGGCCCTGTCTGCCCTGATGGACAGGGATTGTGTGCGTCGGATGACATAGGATTGAAAGCGAACCAGAATGATTGTTGCTATGACGGCAACGGTCATAATAATTAAACCGATACAGATCTGGTGTAAGGGGCGTGGTCGGCAAAAACGTTCAACGGATTCCAATAACAGGAATAATCCCGCCGCAGCGATAATAAAAGATTGAATCAAACTACCGATGGCTTGGGCTTTCCCATGACCGAAGCGGTGTTCTTTATCGGCCGGATTCACGGCCTGTCTGATGGCAATCATATTGACGGCGGAAGTCATCATGTCTTGAACCGAATCAAACAGGCTGGACAAAATAGCCACCGACCCGGTCAGCACAAAGGTGACCGTTTTCAGTAAAACCAAAAAAATGGCAACGCTGACGGATGTGTATCCGGCTTGCTTCATCAACCTGTTATTTTCCTGACATTTCGGACTCATGATATTATTTTACGCTTTTTTTTTGCTTTTTTCCATAGATTTTTTATTTTTTTGGACTATATTATATCATAATATGTATGAAAGAAGGTTATAATTATGGCAAATCCATATGATTTATTGGGCGTTTCAAAAACAGCGTCGGATGCTGAAATTAAACGGGCTTATCACAAATTGGCACGAACATTACACCCGGATGTGAATCCGGATAAGAAAGCCGCCGAGAAATTTAAGTCGGTATCGGCTGCTTATGAACTGTTGTCGGATAAAGAAAAACGGAAACGGTTTGATGAGGGTGTTATTGACGAAAACGGAAATCCGACACCGTTCGGGGCCGGAGCCTATGATCGGAGCGGGTTTAACAGTGGTTTCGGTGGTGGCGGACGAACGCAATACCGGACACAAAATATTCGGCCCGAGGATTTGGCGGCCATGTTCGGTGGTATGGGCGGCAGTGGCTTTAATTTTGCGGACCTGTTTGGTGGTATGGGCGGTTTTGGTGGTCGTCAGTCGAGCGGTTTTCGCTCGGGTTATGAACGGGCAGGACAGGATGTGTCTTATGAACTGTCTGTTCCCTTTGATTTGGCGGTGACTGGCGGTGAAACAACAGTGGCCCTGGGAAACGGAAAACGAATCAAGATAAAGGTGCCGGCCGGTGTGGCAGATGAAGCTACCTTGCGCTTGAAAGGTCAGGGTCAAAACGGCGGAGATGCCTTAATTAAAATTCGTATTCAGACCAGTCCCCTTTATACCCGTGAAGGAAACAACATCGTTATGACGGTTCCGATCACGTTAAAGGAAGCGGTTTTAGGTGCCCGAGTGACCATTCCGACGCCGTCGGGGGCAGTGGCAATGAAGGTCCCGCCATCCAGCAGTTCGGGTAAAATGCTGCGCCTGAAAGGAAAAGGAGTTGCCGGTAAAGGGGACTTCTTGGTCCGGTTGTCAATTGTTTTGCCGGATCGGGCGGATAAAGAGTTGACTGCTTTTGCGGAAAACTGGCGTGATCCGACCCCAAATCCGCGCAAGTTTTAGAAAACTTGACAAATAAATGAAAATTTGATAGAATGCGCTCTGAAAGAGAGGCTATATGTTTCAGCGTATTTCGGAAAAAACAGATGCGGATTTGAATAATCCTGTTGTATGGCAGGACAGTTGTCGTCAGGGACAAATGGGATTGGCCGGTGCGGGGTTGTTGGTTGATAAATATAAAAAATTGAAAAATGTTGCCTTTATCAATGAAAATACGGAAGACGGTATTTATGCCTACTGTTTGTATTATGCATCAAAAGTTATTGTTCGTTTATCGGATTTGAATCCGAAACCTCCCGTTATTACGGATGAATTGTCCGAAATGGTGGTTTCGCATCGCTTTGTGCAACAAATGGCACCAGAGTTGGCAGATCGGCGTAAATGGCTTGATTTTAAAGCAGGAATGACTGTGTCGGATTTATCGGGAATGTCTTTTGAAGGGGCTGCACTTTGTGCGCAAAAGGTCCTTCAATCAGCAAGTATGGGATTGATGGTTCGGAAATTTCAGGAACAGTTTAAATTGGGCAGTTTTCAGTGGCTTTGTCCCATTTATCACCCGGATGAAGGACCTATTATGATTTGCCAGCATCCGGCACATAGAAAGCGAATTGGCTATCAAATGAATTTTGAGTTGGATATCAATCACCAAAAAGGTGCATAATTTCCCTTGAAAAAAAATAAAATATAGGATAAAAGAAAGGCTATGTTTTCAAAAACGGAACGATTATTGGCCTTTCGGTATCTAAAATCCCGTAAACGCACGGGGTTTGTTTCTGTTATTGCCGGTTTTTCATTCCTCGGCATTATGTTGGGGGTTGCTACTCTGATTATCGTGATGAGTGTTATGAACGGGTTCCGGGCCGAGTTAATGGGCCGTGTGCTTGGTTTGAACGGGCAGATGGGGGTTTATCCCGAATGGGGAGAACGATTGTCAGAATATGAAAAAATAGGGGAGCAGGTTTCACAAATATCTGGTGTGGCGGATGTGGTCCCGGTTATTGATGCCCAGGTCATGGCTTCTGCCCATGATAACAGTGCCGGCATCTTGGTGCGTGCCATGCAGCCGCATGATTTTGAAAATCGGCCGATATTGCGGGATAATTATCGGGGGCTTCCCCTGGAAAATTTTACGGATAATCAGGTTATCGTCGGTTATCGGTTGGCCATGAAATTGGGGGTGCGTCCGGGGGATACTCTGACCCTGATTTCCCCGAAAGGCAACATAACCGCTTTCGGAACCATTCCAAAAATGAAAGGATATACGGTTATCGGCACATTTGATACGGCTATGTTCCAGTATGATGATAACTATATTTTTATGCCGTTGGCCGAGGCAAAAACATTTTTTAAAATGGGTTCGGATGTATCGCATCTGGAAGTTTTTGTGCCGGATATGAAACAACTGGACGGTGTTTTATA
>JAFTEW010000018.1 GCA_017453485.1 Alphaproteobacteria bacterium
GATCAATCCCCTGCGTATGTCAACGCATTACATCAATTTTTGACCATTGCCAAAAAGGAAAATACCGATTGATGATTAACTTTTTTCCTGTTGACGAACCATCGCGATAAAATGACTGGCTGCCTTGTTTTCATACCCGATAACCTTTTGGGGAACAAAGAAAAAACGCTCTAATCGCAATTGATAAATCGTAGTCAAGGCTGCCGGCCGTTGATTCAGAATGTCTGAAATCGTATGATACGGTGTGGTTTCCATTCGAATATCATCCGTGTTTTTCCGATATCCGACCCACTTTCCGGTTGAATCATATTCGTTATCCAAGACAGGGCGTGCTTGATCAGCGGCACACGGGATACTGATAACATAATCTGAACCATATTCTTTCAAACAACCGTTTTCCAATCGCATATCCGTATTGATACGACCCTTTTCTAAAATTCCATAAAATTGCAATGAGGTTAAACCATATTGATATACCTCGGGAAGTCCGATTTGTTTGCCGTTTTTATAAATAATTCGTAATTCAAACATGGCTTACCCCCGTTGAAATTGCGCCACATAACGCCGTTTGTTAAGAATCAGATATCCGTCCGGATCCTGTCGTCCCAAATATGTAAACCGAGCGCAGGACTTATCCGGGTTATAGTCAAGCCGGAACATGGCCGGATAGCGAATCGGATTTCCCCGTGAATTATATTCCTGTTCCCGCATATAAAGAGACCGTTTTTCCAATTCGGCAATTTTACCGCCCAGTAGCCGTTGTGTTTCCGGTTGCATCGCCGATTTTCGGAAATAGCCGTCTGGTGTCCGAATACCCGGGATGAAACGATTATGCGTTTCAATTCCTAAAAAGTGATGCTTTTTATCATATATTTCTATTGGACCGATTTGAGCGGTTGCCGTAAAAAACATTCGACGATAAGCGATATTTTCACATTGTGTCATACTTACACTCCCCATGGACAACAAAGGGTAATATAGCATATTTTTATTTTTCTGTCAACAAATATGTCAATAATGCCAATTAACCGCGTAATACTTTGGCAAACCGATCCAAAATGGCATTAGCAATCTTAATCTCAGCCCCATCATAAAAAGCGCGTGTCATATCCACATACTCGTTAATAATAATGGCAGCCGCCGTTTCCGGATTAGCATAAAATTCTGCCAACCCTGCCCGTAGAATACATAAAAACGTCAATTCCAACCGTTCAAATACGATTTTTTCGGACAGACCGGATTGAATGGCTGTATTAATGGAATCTGCATTATCGCGATAGGCCTGCACAATTCGGGTGAATAATCCCGCATCAGCTGCCGGTAAAGGAATATATTTTTCTGCTTGTTTTTCATCAACCAGGGCCTGCCCGCCCAGTTCGCCCAAAAGGGCGCGACTCATCACCTTATCCCAGTTTTCCTCCGTCACGGATTGGGCATAGAGTGCCTGAACCGCCAGCAACCGAGCATTCGTAAAATTTAATTTTGATGTGTTTTCTGACATACTTTTCCTCAATAAAACAAATAACCGCTTATTTTTTGCGGGCTAATTTGGCTGTAAAATCTTCAAAATCCTTTGGGTTTGTAAAATTTTTATAAACGGAAGCATACCGCACATAAGCCACTTTGTCAAGTGCCAACAGCTCATCCATCACCAATTCGCCGATTGTGGAAGACCGAATTTCCGAATCGCTGCCGCTTTCCAATTGACGCACGATCCGATTAACAATTTGATCGACTTTATCCGCATCAATATCCCGTTTACTGACTGCCAATAAAATAGACTTATACAACTTTTCCCGTTCAAACGGAACCCTTACGTCATTTTTTTTCACGACAATCAGATCCCGCATTTGGATATGTTCCAGCGTTGTAAAACGGGAGCCACACTTCGGACAACTGCGTCGGCGACGAATACTATATCCGTCCTCACTGACGCGAGAATCCTTCACCTGCGTGTCTGGACAACTGCAAAAAGGACATCGCATAATTAAATCATCTCCTCGTATATCGGGAAAGAACGGCAGAGTTCGGTTGCCTGCTCTCGAACGGTTGCGATTACCTGATCCAACGTTTCCGGACATTGACAAGCATCAATAACATCCGCAATCATATTCCCGATTTTTTGAAATTCGGACACACCAAAACCCCGGGTTGTTCCGGCCGGCGTTCCGATTCGAAGTCCGGATGTCACAGACGGTTTTTGTGGGTCATTCGGCACGGCATTTTTATTGCAAACAATATGTGCCGCCGCCAGAGCATCACACACAGTCACCCCCGTCAATCCCTTATCCCTCAAATCTATCAACATCAAATGACTGGCTGTCCCGCCGGACACCAATGAAACACCCCTATCCGACAAGGTTCCGGCCAATGCCTTGGCATTTTCAACGACAGCCGCAGCATAAGTCCGAAACGACGGTTTTAAAGCCTCTCCGAAAGCAACGGCTTTTCCGGCAATCACATGCATCAACGGTCCACCTTGTAATCCCGGGAAAACGGCTGAATTAATCTTTTTGGCAATTTCCGGATTATTTGTTAAAATCATCCCGCCCCGCGGTCCACGGAGTGTTTTATGGGTTGTGGTGGTCACAACATCGGCAACCGGCACCGGGCTCGGATAAACACCACCGGCGACCAACCCGGCAAAGTGAGCCATATCTACCATTAAATAAGCTCCGACGGAATCTGCAATTTGTCTGAATTTTTTGAAATCAATTATTTGCGGATAGGCCGAACCGCCGGCAATAATCAGCTTTGGTTGATGTTCCTGTGCCAATCGGGCAACGACTTCATAATCAATCCACCCGTTTGCATCAATACCGTAAGAAACACTATGATAATATTTACCGGAGGAAGAAACACGAGATCCGTGGGTTAAATGTCCGCCGGCATCCAAGCTCATCCCCATAATCGTATCTCCGGGTTGCAACAGAGCCAAATAAACAGCCGCATTGGCCTGTGACCCTGAATGCGGTTGCACGTTGACAAATTCGGCACCGAATAACTGCCGTGCCCGACCGATAGCCAGGTTTTCGGCAACATCTACACAATCACACCCATGATAATAACGCTTACCGGGATAGCCCTCTGCGTATTTATTGGTCAGAACAGAGCCCATCGCCTGAATAACAGCCCGCGACACTATGTTTTCCGACGCAATCAACTCAATATGCTCTTGTTGCCGACAGAGTTCCTGCTTTAAAACGGCCGCAATTTCCGGATCCGTTTCGGTAAGCGATGATGTAAAAAAAGAATTATTTTTCAAAGTCATGATTCATTCTCCCCAATTTTTGAACCCGATATTCATGCCGGCCGCCCTCAAAAGCCGCTGTCAAAAAAGATTCAGCACAGGCAGCAGCCGTTTCCAAATCCGTTGTCCGTCCGCCCAAAATTAATACATTGGCATTGTTATGCTTTCTGGCTAACGTTGCCATTTCCGGATTAAGCACCAATGCGCCCCGAATATGATTATATCTGTTGGCTGCGATACTCATCCCGATACCGGTACCGCAAATCAGAATACCGACATCAGCTTCCCGATCGTAAATACCTTGAGCCACCAAATAGGCTTCGTCCGGGTAATCCACAGGATTTTCACTATAAGTTCCCACATCAATAACGGTGTGCCCTTGTTTTGTCAACAAGTCATCCAGGTATTCCTTCATCCGGTATCCGGCGTGATCGGAAGCCATAATGATTCTTTTTCCTTGCATTGATTTCTCCTTTCCTGTAAAATAAGGTGATGACTCATCATATCCGATTTGAAAACAAAAGACAAGAACTTTCCGTTTCCGATTTTAAAAAAGCATTAGGGAATCGAGGGGTTTTGCTGGGCATTGATTATGGTTCTGTCCGGATTGGATTGGCCTTATCCGATGCCGGCTGGGAGCAGGCAACTCCATTTAAAATTATTGCCAAAATGAGGGAGCTGGACGATATCATTCCGGCTAAGTCGGTTCGGGGTATTGTGATGGGCCTGCCGCTTCAAACCGATGGACAGGAGGGGGAAACTGCCCGTCAAGCCCATTTATTTGCCGATCGACTGGCCGAAAAATTCGGTTTGCCCATCCTATGGGTGGATGAGCGCTATTCATCCCTGGAAACCGAATCCTATTTACAAGAGGCCTGTTTTATGCGCCCAAACAAGCGTAAAAAGATCCTGGACGCCCATGTGGCAGCCCGTTTATTGGAACGAGCATTCTTACAGTTAAAAAAGTAAAAGTGCCCCTTTATTTATCAACAGACGATTTTGCTTGACTTTTGCTTTCAAAAAGTATATAATGCGGGCACTTCCTGAAATGCGGGCGGTTGGAATGAGCCAAAAGCCACGTTTTATCAAATGGATAAAGACTATCGGGAAACAAACGAAAGGTATACCTTAAAATGTCGAAAAGACTTGAATCAAAATTTAAAATCGACCGCCGGTTAGGCGTTAACCTCTGGGGTAAAGCAAAAAGCCCTATTAACAAAAGAAATTATGGCCCGGGACAACACGGTGCCAATCGTAAAAAGCCGACAGATTATGGTTTGCAGTTGGCTGCCAAACAAAAATTAAAAGGCGTCTACGGCAACGTTTCCGAAAAACAATTGCGGAAATACTATGCCGAAGCCATTCGGCGCAAAGGCGACAGTTCCGAAAACCTGGTCGGTATTTTGGAATGCCGTTTGGATTCCATTGTTTATCGTATGAAATTTGTGCCGTCCGTTTTTGCGGCTCGTCAATTCGTCAGCCACGGTCATGTGTTGGTGAACGGTAAGAAAGTGGACATTCCTTCTTATTTGGTTAAGGTGGGTGATGAAATCGCCGTTCGTTCCAAAGCTAAAGAAATGGCGATGGTTATTGACGCCGTTGCTTCCACAGAACGGGAAATCCCCGATTATATGGAAGTTGATACCAAAGAATTAAAAGGTAAATTTGTTCGCGTTCCAAAGTTGGCCGATATTCCCTATGCGGCACAGATGGAACCGAATCTGGTTATCGAATTCTACTCTCGGTAATTTGGAAATTTCAAAACAGAAAAACAGGTTGGTTTCAACCTGTTTTTTTATATCCGAAAATAAAGAAAAGAGGCTTGTCAAAGCCTCTTGAAGAACTGGTGCCGACGCACGGACTCGAACCGCGGACCCACTGATTACAAATCAGTAGCTCTACCAACTGAGCTACGTCGGCATCTCTAATCGATGGTGGTCATTATAACGTATTAAAAAGCAAAATGCAATCTTTTTTTTATAAACACTCCATTTTTTTCACATAACACGATAACAGAGCGGACTTCCTTATCTTGACATTTGCCTGATCTTACGCTAAAATATCCCCAAAAGGAAACAAAATGCAATTTAATTCTCGCCCCCTTAAAACACATTTAAAGCGTGACCGTAAAAGAACGGCCAGTTCAACGAAGTGGCTTCAACGTCAGATCAACGATCCGTATGTGGCGGAAGCCCATCGTCAAGGTTATCGCGGTCGGGCAGCCTTTAAGATTATCCAATTAAACGAACAATTTCATTTTTTTAAACCCGGGAAGCGTGTTGTTGACCTGGGATGTGCACCGGGCGGTTGGTCACAAGTTGCTGTTAAAATGGTGCATTCAACTCCGGATAATCCGTTGGTTATCGGTATGGACTTATTGCCGGCAGATCCCATTCCCGGTGCTAAATTGATTCAAATGGATTTCACATCCGATAAGGCCCCCGATCAATTGAAACAGTTATTGGGTGGACATGCGGCGGATATCGTTATGTCGGATATGGCGGCCAATACTACCGGTATTCATAATATTGATCACCTGCGGATTATGGGGCTATTGGAAATGGCCTACGATTTTGCGATTCAGGTTTTGGCTCCGGGTGGTGTTTTTATCGCCAAAATTTTTCAAGGCGGCACCGAAAATGAATTTTTGGCCCGTATGAAACGAGACTTTATGACGGTCAAACACGCAAAGCCGGATGCCAGCCGTAAGGATTCTTCGGAATTTTATGTCATTGCAACCGGTTTTAAGGGGCACATATGAAGCCGGAAGCCATTTTAGCCGCCGCTTTGGAACTTATTCAACGAATTGAATCGGATATACAACCGGCGAATGAAATTATAAATGCTTATACACGTTCTCGTCGGTATATCGGCTCCAAAGACCGCCGAAATCTGACTGATTTGGTTTGGTGTTATATTCGATATCGTTCCCGATTAACCTATCAATACCCTCGGGCTCCCGTTCTGGAAAAATTGATTGCCTTACAAGAAAACGCCGTACCAACTGTTATTTTGAATGCCCCTGACTTTGTGAACTGGGAGGTACCATCTTGGCTACCGCCACTCATTCCGAATGCGAGTAATGAATTACCGGCATTATTGGAAACGGCCCCGATTGTTTTACGAGCCAACGGACATCGAGATAAAATTCGCCAGTTATTGGCTGATGAGGGCCTTGAAACTGAGCCGACAAAACTATCCCCTTACGGGCTGATTCTGACTCGTCGGACCAATATACAAAATACTTCGGCCTACAAAAACGGTCAGATTGAAATTCAAGATGAAGGATCACAATGCGTCGCTCTGGAAACCGGTATTAAAGCCGGTGATACCGTTTTGGATTATTGTGCCGGTGCCGGAGGTAAAAGCCTGATTTTCGCTCAAATGATGACCAATCAGGGAAAAATTGTAGCTCATGATATTTCGGATCGCAGTCTGTCCGAACTCAAAAAACGAGCCATACGGGCTGGGGCTTCCTGCATTCAGGTTCAACGTCCCGTTCAATATGCGCTGTTTGATCATGTTGTCACGGATGTACCATGTTCCGGCACAGGCACTTGGCGACGGTGTCCGGATATGCGATGGAAGTTAACGGAAGAACAATTAAAAACGCTATTACAGACACAATCGGATATTTTGGATGCGGCCTGTCGATATGTCAAACCAAACGGGAAGTTATCCTATATGACCTGTTCACTGACAGATGTGGAAAATACCGTTCAAATTCAAAAATTCATTCAACGCCATCCTGATTTTTCTTTAATGCGAAAACGTCAATTTTCTCCGGCTCTGACAGGGACGGATGGTTTATTTATTGCCATTTTAAAGCGCAGTGAATAATACTTATTGCCCCAGCCATTTTAAAATTAGCGGCAGATTTTTTCCCGAGAAGAAGACAGACGAATGATCATCATCCGTTAATTTCAACTGGCGATGAGCAGAACCCGCCAATCCGTAAAGTCTTTCCGCATGATCGGATGGTATCAGGAGATCCCTCTTTCCATGTATCATTAAAATAGGCACATATACATCGCGTATAAGCTCACTTGACGGATAGGAATCTTTTAAAATATAACGGGCGAACGGGATAGGAGTCTCGGCAATAAATTGTTCCAATGATTCAAACGGTGCCATTAATATCAATCCGTCTATCGGGCGTCTATCCGCCAAACCGACAGCAACGGCACTACCGAAAGAATATCCCATGGCAACGATTTTTGAATGTCCTTTTTCTTTCAAAAAATCAAAGGCAGCGGCCGCATCGGAAAAGGCCGTATCCTGGCGCAAGTGCCCTGGTGTTTGTGCAAATCCCCGATATTCAACCATCATAACCGGATAGCCTTGATGAACAAATGAAATCAACTGTGGTGCGAATCGGGCAATCTGTCCGGCATTTCCATGAAAAAACAACAAAGCAGGCTTTCCCGTTTTTCGGGGTGCATACCATGTCATCACCCGGGTCCCATCCGTCATCGTCAACGGCTGTTCAATAAAAAGATCTGTTCCCAACTGTTTCGGTGAAATATACGTTTGTTCCGGATGAAAAATCAAATCATCTTGAATGGTATAAAAAATTAACAAATAGACAAAGAAAACATACGCAAAGAAAAACAAGGCCCGAACCGGTTCACTATATGTTTGTAGAATATTGACCGGCTTTTGGGACATAATCTAACCATCTTCCAAGAAACTGCGCAACTTACGAGACCGACTCGGATGCTTTAATTTCCGTAATGCTTTGGCTTCAATCTGCCGAATCCGTTCCCGCGTCACGGCAAACTGCAAGCCAACTTCTTCCAAAGTATGATCCGTATTCATTCCGATACCGAAACGCATCCGTAACACCCGTTCTTCCCGCGGGGAAAGCGTTGATAAAACAGCAGTGCACGATTGGCGCAAGTTTGTTTGAATCGCCGCTTCCAACGGTTGCAAAGTATTTTTGTCTTCTATAAAATCGCCCAAGTGACTATCTTCTTCATCACCGACCGGTGTTTCCAAAGAAATCGGTTCCTTTGCGATTTTCAGGACTTTCTTGATTTTTTCAACCGACATATTAATGCGTGGTGCCAATTCCTCAGGTGTCGGCTCATGCCCGGTTTCCAACATCATTTGACGACTTGTCCGCAGCATTTTATTGATCGTTTCAATCATATGAACCGGGATTCGGATTGTTCGCGCCTGATCGGCAATAGCCCGTGTAATCGATTGCCGAATCCACCACGTTGCATAGGTTGAAAATTTATAACCGCGTTGATATTCAAATTTATCAACAGCCTTCATCAACCCGATATTACCTTCTTGAATCAAATCCAAAAATTGTAACCCCCGATTGGTGTATTTTTTAGAGATAGAAATCACCAACCGCAGATTGGCTTCAATCATTTCTTGTTTGGCTTTATTGGTTTCCTGACGCCCCTTCTTAACGGTTGCGACCAATTTTCTGAATTCCGAAATCGGCATTTTAACTTGTTCGGCAACAGTTTGAATAGAGGCCCGAATGTCAGTAATATCCGCTTTGTTTTTTGAAACAAACGTTTTCCAGGCTTTATCCGTCTTTTTGGCGGCCTTTGCTATCCATTTTGTATCGGTTTCGCTATTTTGATAGAAGGATAAAAAGTCATCTCGATCAATTTTAGCCGCCTGTGCCAAGCGTAATAACTTTCCTTCCATCATCATCAACCGTTGATTGACATCCGTAATTTCTTCAATCAAATCTTCTATTCTGGCCGGATTCAGGTGCAAGCCCTGCAATAATTCGACCATTTCATTCATCAATTTTTTATAAGTTCCCCGAACCGTTGCCGGTATATCTTTCCCCTTAATCAGAGCCATCAGGCGTTCTTGCTGGACCTTATCAAACTTTTGATATAACGTCTCCAATCGCTCCAACGTTTGCAAAACCTGCGGCGTTAAATTTTCCTCCATTTGACCGATGGACAGGATTCCTTCATCTTCTTCCTCGTCTAATTCTTCTTCCCGTTGTTCCGGCTCAACATCAAAGGCATCGATTTCATCCAAATCTTCATTCTTGGATGATTTTGTGGTCTTTGCCGGTTTTTCGACAGTTGTCGTTTTTTTCTTATTTAAAGCCGTTTCTTCCTGTTCCAACTGCGTCAAATCCGCATCGGCATCTTGTTGTAATTTTTCGGCTTTTTCCATTTGTTCTTTATTGGGTGAAGCCTCAAACATTGTTTCTAAATCAATCACATCACGTAATAAGATTTCACCGGTTTCCAGTTTTGTTTTCCAACTTTGAACAGCCTTTTCGGTCAAAGCACTTTCCGCCAGACCCCACATCATCACGCGTGTTCCGGCCGAAATACGTTTGGCAATGGCAATTTCCCCATCCCGGGATAAAAGTTCCACCGTTCCCATTTCTCGCAAATAGAGCCGCACCGGATCATTGATTCGAGCCCCGACGTCTTCCCCAGCCGTTTCCGTTGTCGTTGCCACAGACCGCTTGCCTTCCGATTCGGTCAAGTCCGTAATATCTTCCGTGCCGTCAATAACGTTAATACCCATATCGGCAAAGGAAGCCAGGATAATTTCAAAAGCCTCCTCTCCCTGTGATTCCGGGGGCAGGTTTTTTTTCAATTCGGTCATGGAAATAAATCCGCGTTCCTTGCCCTGCTCAATCATTTGTTTAATTAAGGTTTGGGAATCTTGAACGTTTGTTTCAAATGAAACATCATTATCATCATTTAACAGGATAGAAGTCATTTTGGATCGGCCTATATTGAATTATTTACAATAAATCTAACTTATTATATTCATTTTCAAACGGAAGTCAACCCTTTTATCCCCCAAAAGACGAAAAATTAACCGGAAAGATAATCTAATGATTGCCGGAATTATTGAATACCAGGGGCGATTCCTTTGGTGTTTTTTTGTTCTATCCACTTTTTCCTCTTGTGTTATTCAGATTTCCGAGCCGGAAGCCGGAATAACAGATGTGGGGTGTAGCCGTCACACCACACAGTATCATCCTGGGCCGAGGCGACACCGTTAGGCGGCCTCGAGCATCAGCGATCGGGTGACCAAAGGGAACAATCTGATTCAGTATCCATAAAACATGATGTCTTCATTTCTAATAGCTACCCAATCAGGTCGGGCATGACAGAGATGAAAATAGGTAAGGAAGAACGGGCACGATAGGGAAGCGTCACGATAGACTCCGGGTTAAGCCCGGAGTGACAGTTTTATGATATGAGTGCCTCACTTATTTGTTCAAAAAACAAAGGCGATATGTTTCCATACCGCCTTTATCTTAAACAAGCATCAAACTAATATTTATATGTATTACTTTTATTGCCACATTTTGTGTGACCGCTGTTTGCCCACTGAGTGCCGCAACTCGAACAATCACTGGACGATTTACCACCTGTTGCATTGCGAATAGTCCGCGCTGGACAAAGCGTTTCGGTGGTTGCTCCCGCCGGACAATAGTGTCCCTTAGAGCACGTTGTGCAACTGGTCTTACCCTTATTTTTTTGATATGTTCCGGCTGCACATTTCTTACAAGAAGACTGTCCCGTCGCATCCGTGTATGAACCGGCCGGACAATCAACGGCCGTGGCAGTTCCACCCGTGCAATACGATCCTTTCGGACACGCTGTGCATTTATGATTATTCATATACTGACCCGCCGGACAACCATTGTCACACGAAGTATGGGCTGCATTAACCACACCGGCGCAATCTTGACAACTCGTTGAACCAGCAGCGGTATTATACTTGTTATTCCCGCACGTTGTGCATTTACTGTTGCCTGTTCCACTCGCATACGTTCCAGCATTACACTTTTTACAAGAAGATTGTCCCGTCGCATCCGTGTATGAACCGGCCGGACATTTCACCGCCGTGGCAGTTCCACCTGTGCAATACGATCCCTTCGGACACGCTGTGCATTTGTGATTATTCA
>JAFTEW010000019.1 GCA_017453485.1 Alphaproteobacteria bacterium
AATTTATAAAAATATATTTTTTTCTTGCGTTTATTGGGCTTTTTGATTTATGATACGATAAATTTTAAATAAAGGAGTGTAAAGATGTTTATTGCTTTATTGGCCGCTGTATGCGGATATTTATTGGGATCTGTTCCATTCGGATTATTGATTACAAAGGCGGCTGGATTAGGTGATATCAGGAAAATCGGTTCGGGAAATATCGGAACGACAAATGTATTAAGAACCGGTCGCGTATCATTGGCGATAGCCACTTTATTGGCTGATATCGGTAAAGCCGCAGTGGCTGCTTTTTTATTCAAGTATTTTTATTCCGAAACGATGGGATTGATTGCCGGTGTGGCCGCTATTTTCGGGCATAATTTTCCGATTTGGCTTCATTTTAAGGGTGGAAAAGGGGTTGCTTCAACCTTGGGCGTCTTGTTGGTGTTGACACCCTGGGTCGGTATTTTGACATGTTTGACATGGGTTGCTATGGCTTTTGCTTTCCATTATTCATCTTTATCGGCAATAACAGCCTTGTGCTTGGCGCCGGTTTATGCACTGTTTTTTGCAACACCACAGGCAGCACTTTGTTATACCTTTTTGACCTTATTGTCTTTATGGCGACATCGGGAAAACATTAAACGCCTCATTCACGGACAGGAAAGCAAAATCAGTTTTAAAAGGAAAAAATAATGTCTTTGTCCGATTCGGAAAAAATCAGTTGCTTACGGTTGATGATGAGTGAAAATATCGGTCCCATCACGTATGCCCATTTATTATCTTATTATGGAACGGCAACCGAAGCATTAAAACATATTGGTGACTTGGCGGCCCGGGGCGGTCGAAAAAAGCCGATGGCTCTGGCGACTGAAAATATGGCAAAAGAGCAAATAGAAATTGCCGATAAAAAAAATGTTAAAATTCTTTTTCGTCAGGAAAAGGAATATCCCGCTTTATTACGACATATTCCTGATGCAGCCCCGATTCTGTTTGTATTGGGGAATATTTCCGTTTTTACTAAAAAATCTGTTGCCATAGTCGGAACAAGAAACGCATCTGTTAATGGTAAGGCCCTAGCCAGAAAGATTGCTTATGATTTGGCCGAAGCCGATTATAATGTTGTGTCCGGTATGGCTCATGGGATAGATCGTGCAGCCCATATGGGGGCACTATCATCACCACATATTCCGACAACGACAGCGGTTTTGGGAACAGCGGTTGATGAAATTTATCCGATTGAAAATAAAGATATTTATGATGAAGTTGTTCGGAACGGATGTTTGGTTTCCGAGTTTCCGTTTCACACTGTTTTGACGCCACGCAATTTTCCGCGACGAAATCGGATTATATCCGGATTATCTTTGGGAACTTTGGTTATTGAAGCACAAGAAAAATCAGGTTCTCTGATTACGGCCCGTGAGGCAGCTTCCCAAGGACGGGAGGTTTTTGCTGTTCCCGGTTCACCGGTTGATCCGCGCAGCTCTGGTCCGAATGCTTTGATTCGGGATGGGGCATATTTGGTCACCTCAGCAGAGGATGTTATAAATATTCTTGAAAATCGGCCTGCATTTTCTTTAAAGGAAACGGAAAAAGATATTCAATATAATACCGTTCCCTTATCGGAAAATAATTTAACGGATGCTAGACAAATTGTTTACCAGAGTCTCAGCACCGATCCGGTTTCTGTTGATGATTTAATTAGGGAGACGCAATTGGATGTGCGGGTTGTTAATATTATTTTGGTTGAATTAGCCCTGGCCGGTCGATTGGAACGATATCCCGGGAATAGGGTTTCTTTGATTTATTCTGTGGAGTAAAAAATGAAGTTAGTAATAGTTGAATCTCCGTCAAAAGCGAAAACGATTAATAAATATCTTGGCAAAGACTACTTGGTAAAAGCCAGTTTTGGCCATATTCGGGATGTGCCGGCCAAAAATGGTTCTGTTCGACCGGAGGAAGATTTTGCCATGGATTGGGAAATCCAACCTCGTGCCGAAAAGGTAGTCCGAGAAATTGTCGCCGCTTTGGCAAAATCAGATGCTTTATATTTGGCATCCGACCCTGATCGGGAAGGGGAAGCAATTGCCTGGCATGTTTTGCAAGAGTTGAAACGACGTAAAAAATTAAAGCCGGATTTTCCGGTTTATCGAGTGGCTTTTCATGAAATTACAAAGAACGCTATTTTGGATGCGATTGCTCATCCGCGGGAAATTGATATGCAGTTGGTGGATGCTTATATGGCTCGTCGAGCGTTGGATTATTTGGTCGGTTTTTATATTTCACCTATCCTGTGGCGTAAATTACCAGGGGCTAAGTCTGCCGGTCGGGTTCAATCTGTTGCCCTGCGCCTGATTTGTGAACGGGAAGATGAAATTGCCGCTTTTCATCCGCAGGAATATTGGAGTATTGATGTTGATTTGGATACCGTTCGAAATGAAACTTTTCGGGCTCATTTATCACAAATAGAAGGTAAAAAAATAGATAAATTTTACTTATCAAACAATACGATATCAAATGAAATTAAAGAAAAAGTAGAATCATCTTCTTTTTTGGTTGATTCTATTGAACGCAAACAGGTTAAACGAAATCCGGCACCGGCATTTACCACTTCAACCCTGCAACAAGAGGCTTCCCGGAAATTGGGTTTCGGGGCTAAAAAGACCATGCAAGTTGCCCAAAAATTATATGAAGCCGGGTTAATTACTTATATGAGAACGGATAGCGTTGCATTGGCTGATGTGGCTGTTCATGCACTGCGTCAAGTTATTGAAAAAGAATATGGTAAGGAGTATGTGCCGGAACAGCCGCGCTTTTATAAAAATAATTCCAAGAATGCACAAGAAGCTCATGAAGCCATTCGTCCGACGGATGCTTCAAAATCAGCTTCCATTTTGGATATTGATGCTGATGGGAAAAAATTATATGACTTGATTTGGAAAAGAACGATTGCTTGCCAAATGGTTAGCGCCGTGTTTGATAAAGTTGGGATTGATATTATTTCAACTGATCATAAAATCGGGTTACGAGCTACCGGTCAGACTATTGCTTTTGCCGGTTTTATCAAAGCTTATAAAGAAGATATTGATGATGGTAAAAATGAAGATGATACGGCCCTTTTGCCGCCAATGAAGGAAGGGGAAAATTTAAAAACAAAAGAGGTTATTGCCGAACAGCATTTTACGGAACCGCCGCCACGTTTTTCTGAGGCTAGTCTTGTTAAAAAATTGGAAGAATTAGGAATCGGCCGTCCGTCAACATATGCAACGATTCTGTCGGTATTACAGGAACGAGAATATGTCAAATTGGTATCAAAACGATTTGTTCCCGAAGATCGTGGTCGAATTGTGACTGCCTTTATGGAAAATTATTTTAATCAATATGTTCAATATGATTACACGGCCAATTTGGAAAATAAGTTAGATGATATCACCAATGGAACCCTTCAATGGAAATCCGTTTTATCCGAATTTTGGAAAACCTTTGACGGGACGGTTAAAAGTGTTGAACCGCATAAAATGGGCGAGGTCTTGGAAACGGTATCAAAAACATTGGAAAAGCATATGTTCCCAACCGATGAATCACGCATTTGTCCAGAATGCAAAACGGGTCGTTTATCTTTAAAGATAGGGCGCTTTGGGGCCTTTATCGGTTGTTCAAATTACCCTAAATGCAACTATGTCAAACAATTTGCAACCATTGATGCCCCTCGCGACGAAAACGGGCAGTTGATTGAAGAACCTGCCGAAAAGAAAGTATTTGAACTGGGGAAAAATGCAGCCGGCTTAGATGTATCTGTGCGGCATGGACCCTATGGTTGGTATGCTCAACTGGGAAATGGGAAAGAAGCAAAACGAATCAGTTTGCCCAAAAATAAAAAACCGGAAGATGTAAATATTCAAACAGCCTTGGAATTGCTGTCCTTACCGCGTCCTCTGGGGAATGATCCTGAAACGAATGAATTGATTGATGCCGGATTAGGAAAGTTTGGCCCTTATGTTCGTCGGGGTAAAACATATAAGTCATTAGAACCGACAGATGATGTTCTGACAATTGACTTACCTCGTGCTTTGGCATTACTATCTGAAAAAAGTGAAAAAAAGAGTGTTAAAAAGTTGGGAAAATGGAATGGAGAAGAGGTGACCTATCAGATCGGTCGATATGGTCCCTATGTCAAATGCGGTAAAATAATGGCATCAGTTCGTGATAAAGAAAAAATTCCGACTTTGGAAGAAGGAATTACGTTGCTGCAACAAAAAATGCACCAAAAATAAATAAATTTCTTGTCAAACGGATGGATTTCGGCTATAAAGGACAAAAAAACAAAAGGGAATTAAAATGATACAATTTTTTATCAAAATCGCGAATAATTGGGTCGGAAAGGTTATCTTCGGCATTTTGCTGTTCGGTATGTGCTTTGTTTTGGGATATGGCGGATTGTCAAATACATCCCGTTATGCCGGCGATGCTGTGACCGTCGGGGGCAGACGGTTAAGTATGAAAGGGTTGGATGAAGCTTTCCGCCGTGAAGTGAACCAATTATCAAAAATGGTTCCGGGGCAACAGATTTCCTATAAACAGGCCATTGAGATGGGATTACTGGAAAATGTTGTCCGACAAAAGGCTAATGAAATGATTTTGGACGAAGTGAAAGATCAGTTAGGGCTGACGGCTTCCAATGCGGCTGTTCAAAAGTATGTGGAACGTCATCCTGCGTTTGCCGATGCAACGGGTCATTTTGATCGGCTTTTGTTCTTGGCCTATTTGCGGCAAATGAATATGAATGAGCGGGAAATGGGGCGCCAACTTCAAAACGAATTGGCTACCCAGCATTTGACTCGTGTGTTTCAAGGGTTGGCTTATGCACCAACAGAATTGGTTAAGAACGTTTATCGTCATCAAAATGAAAAACGAGATGTGACGGCTCTGTTGGTTGAACCGGCAAAGATTAAGTCTGATCGCCAACCGACAGAAGATGAATTGAAAACTTACTATGATGTTTATGCTTCGGAACAATTTGTGACTCCCGAGTATCGTTCTTTCTCCTATTTGTTGTTAACGCCGGATGTTGTGGCTAAACGGATTCCAGTAACCGAAGAAGAAATCAGTGCTGTTTATCTAAACAGAAAAACACAGTTTGAAACACCGGAAAAGAGAGCGGTCAGTCAAATGTTCTTTGCTGATGAAGTATCGGCTAAGGCTGCTCTATCCGGACTTACAGCTGATAATTTTGAAAAAGTTGCATCGGATAAGTTAGGGCAAACGGCAGATGTGACACGTTTCGGCTATGTAGAAAAAAACGGATTGATGGATGAGTTATCCGATCCTGTCTTTCAGGCAAAGAAAGGACAAATAATTGGCCCCGTTCAGAGTATGACCGGCTGGCATATTTTACTTGTGACGGATATTCAGGCGGCGCACAGTGCTCCCGAAAAGGAAGTTCGGTCTAAAATTAAAGAACAGTTGGTTCAGGAAAAATCTTATGATGTGTTGAACGATTTAATTCGTCAGGTTGAAGATTCTTTGGGCGAGGGAAAATCTTTAACCCAAACGGCAAAGGATTTGAACTTGACCTTAAAATCGGTTGATGCAATAGATATAGCCGGTATTCGGAAAAACGGTAAAGAGTTGACCGGGGATGTGGCTAATCGGGATTTGATACAAAATCTGTTTACGCTAAAAATTGGGGAAAGCACACCGTTATTTGACAATCAAAACGGTGTCATCGTGGCTGAGTTGACGGACATCATCCCTGTCGGTGTCAAATCATATGATTCCGTTCGGACTGATTTAATGAAACAATGGACGCTGAATCGGCAAAAAGAAATGTTGCCGAGTGTTGTGGAACAAATTGTTGAACGGGCTAAAAAAGGGAATGGTTTGCTGTCACAGGCAACTTTCGGTCCGTATGTTTCAGTTCATGAAAAAGAATTAAAACAAACGGATTTGGATAAATTTCCGGCTTCTGTCTTACAAGGGATTTTTAAACAAAAAGAAGGGAGTGCTAACATAACAACATTTGAGGCCCAAAACGGAACATATATTGTTATTATCAACAAAGTTAAAATACCGGATATGACAAAGGATCGTGCCGGTTTTGATAAGGCAAGGGAAAGCCTTTTGGGGGTCAATGCTTCGGAATTGACTGCAAATGTTATTGCTTCTTACGCGGATAAATTTGGTGTTAAGATTAACGAAAAAGAAATTAAAAAAGCCTTTGACATTGATTCAGAAAAATAGAAAGGAGTTTAATATGAAAAAAATTTTTATAGTAGCGGCTTTATTATTGACGACCCATGTTGCCAATGCGGCTTTGGTAAATGGTCCGTATATCGGTCTCCATGCCGGAGCAGATAATTGGCATTTTAAAGCCGATGGTGCAAAGGAACATGATACACGCTTTGCTTGGATGATGGCTTTGGGTGCCAGATTAAAATCTTTTCGGGCCGAAATTGAATGGGCTAATGTGACACGGGCCCACATCGATGATGTCAAGGCCGAACAACAACGTTATATGTTGCAACTTTATTATGAAGTTCCTTTCCGTTCGGCATTTCGTCCTTATTTAAATGTTGGGGCAGGGGCTGCCTATACCGAAGTAAAAGCAAAAAATACTTCTCTTTCGCGCTCATCTGATGAAACGACATTTGCCTGGAACGGAGGTGCCGGGATTACTGTTAATGTCAATCGGGCTCTCAGTTTTGATTTCGGGTATCGCTATATTGATTCCGGTAAGCCAAAGTTTTTTGATTCCTCCGTTCGTATGCGCCACCACGAAGGTTATATTGGAACACGATATACATTTTAGAAATCGTGATATTTTTAAAAAACACCGAAGTTTTTTCGGTGTTTTTTCTTGACTTCTTTATTTTTTTTGATTAGAAAATAAGTTGCCCGTTGATTTTTAATGGGTATTGTGCCTGATGGTGCAAGAGAGTCGTCGCAGACTCAATATACTGTATTCGCAGGCAGGTTCATTGCCTGTCTGCAAATTCCTAAGACTGTTATGGTCGGGGAGCCTTTGGTGTATGTTCAAGGGTTTATTCCTAAAGACCATAGGGATCATTTTCAGTATATTTGATTGCGAACTCTCCGACCACCTAATTTTAGGTGGTTTTAATGATATGGGGCTGATAAGGATAAAAACAAGAGATGAACAGAAAAAGTATTTTACAATTAATCGGCAAATAGGATTGGGGCGTTTATCGGATAAAAGGAGAAAATAAAAATGATATCAGCACAAACGGGACGGAGTATGGTCGAGATGCTAGGGACACTAGCCATCATGGTGGTGTTGACGATCGGGGGAATAGCGGGGTATCGCTATGCCATCAATAAATCCAATGCCAATACCATCTTGAATGCTGTATCGCAAATGGCGGTGACGGCCAGCACAGAACTGACAACCCAAGGGAGCCTGACCCTGCCGGAATGGAAAGATTCTACGGGAAACATATTCATCAATGAGGCTTATGGTGTTGTGGCTGAGCCCTATAATGATGGCTCGTTCGGATTGATCGTATCCGATATCCCGAATGAAGTTTGCGAACGGATTAAGGGTATGGATTGGAAACTTCCTGAAGATATTTTGATCAATGATACCGATAATTGTGATGCCGATGATGATAATGAAATCAACTTCATTTTTTCAGGCACCTTGAATAATAATGGTAATCGGGATGGCGAAGGAAATTGCCGTAAAGGTTATACCGGTCCCGATTGTGCAGATAAAATCGAATGTCAAAACGGGGGGATCTGGACTCCGCAAGGTTGTGAGTGTCCTGACGGATTATATGGTGCCGCCTGTGATACTGATTGTAATGGATTTAAAAATCAGGCAGGTACCTGTTATTCATGTAATGTAGTAGAAGTAATACACCCGACCACAGAGACAGAATGTAATAGGTGTGCAAATCGAACTCTTTATAAAAACAGACTATGTGGTTTAACAGAATGTCCTAATGAACTTCCGGTAAAGACAGTATATGGTCGATGCGTTAAATGCAATTTTAGCCCCTATGGTTCATATCAAACGACGAAAGAAGAATGTGATAAAGGGCCCGGATGCTATTGGTCAAACTCTTGGTGTTATACATGCGATTCTTATGCGTCAAATAGAGCAACGCAATCGGAATGTGACAGATGTCCCAATCGCATCTATACCACCGGTGGTTACTGCGCTCTTCCTTGTGTGTCAGATGAGCAAATAATGAGTGCAAATGGCGGTTGTTATACCTGTGATGAAATCACTTCTGTTTCAACATCAAAAGAAGAGTGTAATAAATGTTCAGATCATATTTACTCAAATAAAACATGTTATTCCTGTGATGTAGCCACTTCGATAACAACGAATGAAACAGAATGCCACAAATGTCCTAATCGCATATATATAGACAACAAATGCGTATTAGATTGTCGAACCGATGAAAAACCGATAATGAACACAAGCGGTAATTGTTACGCCTGTGATACGACAGCTGGTATTTTAACCGATTCCGAAAATTGTGCAAAATGTTCTAATCGAAAAATGAACAATGAAGGAACACAATGTATTTTGAATACATGTCCAACAATCGTTTCAATTCGGAATAAAACTGGTGGCTGTTTATCTTGTTCATCAACCGGTATTTTTCGGAATACTGCACAAGATGAATGTGCGAAATGTAAAGATTTAGGAACACCACGGTTCAGTAATAGTACCGGTAGTATATGCTATTTATGTTCATATGATAACGGTATTTCCGGAACAGTTGAAACGTGTTCTATGTGTAATGGAACAGATAATCCGCGCTTTATGGGAACGGATGAAAAATGTTACCCTTGCAATTATGAGGGATCTGTTTCTGTCAATCACGAAAGTGAATGTGCTAAATGCGGTGAATTACGCATCTATGATACAGAAACTGGAAAATGTAATCCCAAATAGGTAAGGAATATTTTACCGATAAACACCGGAATTTGCCCCGGTGTTTTTTATATTTTCCGAAACGGTGTTTTTTCTTGACTTTTATACAAAAATAAGGCAGGATGGGAAGCATCTAACAAAAGGAGTTTTTATGAGTTTTAATGAGCAAACAATCAAAACGATTGCCAATTTGGCCCGTTTGAAATTTCCGCAGGAAGATGAGGCAAAATTTGCAAAAGATATCAATGGTATCTTGGATTGGGTGGAACAGTTAAAAGAGGTTAATGTTGACGGCGTGGAACCACTGGTTTCCGTATCGCCCCGTGAAAATGCCGTCCGTGCAGATGTTGTGACCGACGGCAGTTTGCAAACCGAATTGATGGCAAATGCCCCCGAATCGGTTCAAGGCTTTTATGAAGTGCCCAGAATGGTGGAGTAAAATATGACAGATTTAGTGAATTTACATATTTCTGATGCTTTGGATTTATTGAATAAAAAGGAAATTTCTTCGGTTGAATTGACCAAAGCACATTTGGTTGAAATGGAAAAAGGTCGCGTTTTAAACGCATATATTACCGAAACACCGGAACGGGCTTTGGCGGATGCCGAGGCTTCTGATAAACGACGGGCCAACGGTGAGAAACTGGGGGCTTTGGATGGTATCCCGATTGCGAATAAAGACTTATATTGCACAAAAGGTATTCGCACAACAGCGGCCAGTAAAATTTTATCAAAATTTATACCGCCTTATGAATCGACCGTGACGCAAAAATTAAAAGAAGCCGGTACTGTTATGCTTGGGAAAGTGAATACGGATCAATTTGCTATGGGCGGTTCTACGGCGACAAGTTATTTCGGTGTGACAAAAAACCCGTGGGGACTTGATTTGGTTCCCGGTGGTTCTTCCGGTGGATCGGCCGCAGCCGTTGCGGCAGGTCTTTGTATGGGGGCGACCGGTTCCGATACCGGCGGTTCCATTCGTCAACCGGCTTCATTCTGCGGTATTACAGGAATTAAACCGACCTATGGTCGTTGTTCTCGATATGGAATTGTGGCTTTTGCTTCTTCACTGGATCAGGCCGGTCCCATGGCGCGTTCGGTCAAGGATTGCGCTTTAATGCTTCGGGAAATGGCTGGTCCGGATCAATTTGATTCAACGGTAGCTGAATTGCCGGTGCCGGATTATACCTTGGCTTTAACCGGTGATATTCGCGGTAAAAAAATTGGAATTCCGAAAGAGTATCGGCCGAACGGCCTTAATCCAGAAGTTGCTAAAATTTGGGACAAAGGTATTCAATTATTAAAAGATGCCGGGGCAGAGGTGATTGATATTTCATTACCGCATACAAAATATGCACTGCCTGTTTATTATATTGTTGCCTGTGCTGAGGCTTCATCTAACTTATCTCGCTATGACGGAGTGCGTTATACTACACGAGTGGAAGGGAAGACCTTGGATGAAATGTATGAAAATACGCGAACGGACGGTTTTGGACCGGAGGTTATCCGCCGGATATTGTTGGGAACATTTGTTCTGTCGGCCGGATTTTATGATGCCTATTATACACGTGCCCAACGGGTGCGCCGTTTGATTTATAATGATTTTGTTGAAGCCTTTAAACAGGTTGATGCTATTGTGGTTCCGGCGGCTCCGACACCGGCTTTATCTTATGAAGCCTTTAAAAATATGAGCCCTGTTGACACATATTTAGGGGACGTTTTTACAACGCCGGCTTCATTGGCTGGGGTTCCGTCCTTGTCATTGCCTATCGGATTATCAGATGGCGGTTTGCCGATCGGTCTTCAAATTATCGGTAAACATTTTGATGAAAATACGGTTTTCCAAATCGGAGATGTGTTAGAAAAATCGGCTGGGTTTGATTTAAATCCGCATCGGGTGAAAGGATAAAAAATGTATACTATTCAAGGAAAAACAGGGGATTGGGAACTGGTTATCGGTTTGGAAGTTCACTGTGAAATTTTATCGGAATCTAAGGTTTTTTCAGGGGCATCTGCCAAATTCGGTGCCGAACAGAATACTCAGGTTTCTTTTATTGATGCGGCCTTTCCGGGAATGTTGCCCAAAGTCAATGAAAAATGCATTGAACAATGCGTCAAAACAGGCTTTGGTTTGAATGCAAAAATTAATAAGTATTCCCGGTTTGACCGTAAAAACTATTTCTATGCCGATTTACCGCAAGGATATCAAATTTCACAGCTCTATTATCCAATTGTAGGGGAAGGGTATATTGAAGTGACAACAGATGAAGGAACACGAAAAATCGGTGTTGAACGACTTCATCTGGAACAGGATGCAGGTAAATCTATTCACGATATGGTGCCGGGGAAAAGTTTGATTGACCTGAACCGGTCGGGGGTAGGGTTGATGGAAATCGTATCAAAACCGGATATGCACTCGCCGGCTGAAGCGGGGGAATACCTGCGTCAATTACGGGCGATTGTTCGAGCATTGGGAACTTGTGATGGCAATATGGACGAAGGATCCATGCGCTGTGATGTGAATGTGTCTGTTCGGAAAGTCGGTGAAGCAGGATTACGCCCACGTGCTGAGGTTAAAAATGTAAATTCGGTTCGTTTTGTGATGCAAGCGATTGAAATTGAAGCCAATCGTCAAATTGATATTTACGAAAACGGCGGACAATGTAAACAGGAAACACGTTTGTTTGACTCTGTGAATTTGGAAACACGCCCGATGCGGAGTAAAGAAAACGCAAATGATTATCGCTATTTCCCAGATCCAGATTTGTTGCCTGTGGTTTTGACGGATGAGTATATTGAAAATATCCGTAAAAATTTACCGGAACTGCCGGAAGCAAAAAAGAAACGTTATGTGGCAGAATTAGGTTTAACACCCTATGATGCGCACGTATTGACTTTGGATAAGGAAACATCTGCTTATTTTGAGGCGGCTATTAAGGGGCATGATGCCAAAAAAGTGGCTAACTGGGTTATGGGTGATTTGTTCGGATATCTAAACAAGTCCGCGAAATCCATTACGGAAAGCCCGATATCCGCCGAAAATTTAGGGGCTTTGGTCGGATTAATTCAGGATGGAACCATCTCTGGAAAAATTGCCAAAGAAGTCTTTGAAATTATGACAGAAACCGGAAAGGCCCCGGCTGTTATTGTTGAAGAAAAAGGATTGAAACAAACAACGGATACGGGGGCTATTGAAAAAATTATTGCCGACGTATTGGCTGCCAATATGGATAAGGTTGCCGAAATCAAAGCCGGTAAAGATAAACTGAAAGGTTGGTTTGTCGGTCAGATTATGAAGGCCAGTCAGGGAAAAGTCAATCCAGCCCTGGCCAATCAATTATTGGATAAAAAGTTGGGCGAAATCTGATAGGCTGATATTTGACAAGAAAAATCCCCAATCGGTGGTGATTGGGGATTTCTATTTTTAGGCCCGTGTATGATGAACCTTATAAATAAAAGACATATTAACGCGTTTTTGTGGAATGACAAGTCTGGCCCATTGGTTATTCAATTCCTGATGTGCCTCCTTTAAAGCCGGTAAATAGACCTTTAATCTTTCCGAAAAACATTTTCCTTCTCGCGATGAGGCAACCCATTGGTGGTAATATTGATTATACCGCGATTCTCGCATTGTAAATTGTTCTAAATCCGGTCTAGTCAATAATGTCATTTGTTTATTGAGTGTTTCTTTATCCGAAAAGAACGGATGCGGCATTTGAAATTGGGACATATCGGAATATGCTTTCCCATACAGATAACTCATTCGGAAAACAATATCGTCACCCAACACCATCAGATTTGTTAAATAGTTCAGGACAGTTCTCGAGCGTGGGCTATCGGCAAGAGTGCTCCGAACTTGATGAGAAGCCTGTGCCGTATTTAGATGAGAGTAGAGGAGACTACGTGCCAGTTGATCCGCCGTTGTCAAATCCCCAATAACAGGTTTTAATGATTTATCCTGCGTATATCGGTTTTCGGCAACACTGCCGAAAATCATTTTTGTCATAGGTGAAAAGTGAATATATTGCCATTCTAATTGACGGCCAGTTGCAGATAATTTTTTTTTCATAATATTTGTCCATCCTTTTGTCACAATGATATCACAAATTCATTTTTTTGCAAGTATTATTTTAGTAAAATTTATTATTTCTATTTGCCTTTATCTAAAATTAATATTTTTTTCCAATGATTTGAGAGAAAATAAATAATACCAGCCAATAGTTGTGGTATTGTTGAAAACGGCATGGACAGGCCGACTTCAAATAAATCTCTAGCAATGAAAATTAACGGAATACGAAATACAAGAGCAGACATACCGTTGATAATCATTGTAAAAGTTGTTCGGCCGCACCCGTTGAAAAAACCATTCAGACAAAAAACAAGAGCCAATAACAAACAATCCGGACTATATGCCAACATAAAATAAGAACCGTTTTGAATTAAAACGGGATCATTTGTGACCAATTGCATTAAATTGATCGGTTTTACAGACATAAGATAAAAAGCCGGTATTGCGAATATCAATGACATTAAAAAGCCAATGTAAAATGATTGTTGTGCCCGTTTGAATTTATTAGCCCCCATATTTTGGGCGGTCATAACGGAAACGGCTGCTCCAAAAGCCAATGCCGGCAATATCAGGAAACCATCAATTCGATTTGTAATCCCCAAAGCAGCAGTTTCAATAACACCTAATTTATTTACGGCAATTGTCATAATGGTAAAAGAGGCAAAAACAATGGTTTGCTGAATTGCTGTCGGAATGCCTAATTTTAATATCATTTTTGCTTTTTCCGGAATAAAATATCTTCCTGTTTGAAAAGAGATAATATGTTGTTTTTTAATGTATAATCCACCAATAAAAGCACTAATTCCCTGGGATATGACGGTTGCCGATGCGGCTCCGGCAGCCCCCCAATGAAAATATCCGATAAAGACAAAATCCAGAATAATATTGCAAATACAGGCAATTGCTACAAATTTTAAAGGATTTTTCGAATCACCCACTCCGCGTAAAACAGCACTGATCGCTTCATAAGCGAATGTGAAGAAGATACCGCCGCCGCAAATTAAAATATACTGATATGTTCCATGCCAGGATTCTGGCGGTGCTTTTAACCAATTTGTAATTGGTTCTGTCAGAATTAAGAAAATACCTGAACACATTATGGATACAATGCCGAATAAGCAAAATAATGTTGTAATTGTTTCAGAAACATCATTATCTTTTTTCGCCCCGAAATATTGACCGATGAGGACAGTTCCCCCTAATGCCAATCCGATGGCCAAAGCCATCAGTGTAAAAACGGCCTGAGCTCCTGTTGCCGTCGCCGCCAAAGTGGCTGAATCAGAAAAGCGACTAACAATCAAAACGTCTGCCGCACCATATAGGGCAACCAAAAAGTTTGAACCTAAAAATGGTAAGGCAAAACGAATAAGACTCTTGACAATATTTCCATCCGTAAAACGATGTGTATTTGCAGATAACATATAACCTCTTTTTAGGGAGGCCTTATACCATTGTTTTTAAAAGGAGTCAAGAGGTGCTATTTATACAGCTTTGTTTTTAATTATTGCAATGTTTTCAATATATTGTCCTTGCTTATTTGACAGATTTTGGAAAATAAAGTATAATAAAAGTATCAAAGGAATTCGGAAGGAGGGACTTTCTGATGGCTTTAAATAAAAAATTAGCAACAATGAGTGTGGCCGCATTGGCCGTAACAACGCCGGGATTGGCAGAACAGAAATCAGCCGCAGAAACAGAGCCGGCGCCGGCGGTTCAACAAGCAGAAACACATTGGTATCAAAGTGCGTGGAAATATACAGGTGGTATGTTGGGCGAGGGTATCAGTTATGCTGGTAAGGGTGTCAGTAAAGCCGGCGAAGGAATATCTTGGACCTTTGATAAAGCTATGTGGCCGGTTCGGAAAACAGGCGAAGGAATCAATAAAATCGGTAAATTTTTGGAAAAAGGTCCCGAATGGGTTGAAAAGAATACCGGACTTCCGATGGAAACAGCTAAATCTATTATTGGGACGCCATTCGGATTTGTGTATAGTATTACTGACAACGCTTCCGATTTGACAAAAGAATTACCGTTATATGGTTTGGGTATGGCCGGTTCAACTGTTTCTTTGACAGGTAAAACGATTGCTGCCGATACAAACGGAATGGCGACAGCAACCAAGGACTTAGGCTCAAATGCTTGGGGGACAACAAAGACTATGGCCGGAGATGCACTTCCCTTGGCTTTGCAGGCAACGGGAATTGGCGGGGTGGCTATGAATTTGCCTTATATGGCTATAACCCGTGATGCATTTGCAGCCGCTCATCGGACAACTGACCTGGTGACTGGACAAACTGATCTATCGAAATCGCTGCCGACAGATGTTCTTGAAATGGGAAAATATACGTATGATCGGGTCAGATATGGTAAGACAACCGCAGACATCAACGGGGGACGTTTGTTTGTATCAGCTGCCAACGAGCCTTCAACAGCTCACTCAAAAGCCCTTGATCCAAATATTCAACGGGCGATGATAGCCAAGGCACAAAATCGTCGATAATAACTGTTATTACGCAGATAATTTTTTTACCAAACAGGAAAGAGAATTGATGATTTTCTGATCCGTTATTGATTTGTAATTTTTAATAAATTCAATATCTTGTTTTGTCAGTATCAGACCTGTTTTATCCAAGGATTCCGATCGATTTAAAGTATCGGACGGGATAAAACCGTTAAAGAAGTAATCAACATTTACATTTAATAATCGGGCCAGTTCCCATAAACGGCTGGCTCCGATTCGAACCTGTCCGTTTTCATACTTTTGAATAACCTGAAACGTTAAGTTCAAACGTTCGGCCAATTTTGTCTGGCTGAGGCCACACAGTTGCCGTGCTTTTTTTAATTGGCGACCGACATGCAAGTCAATTGGGTTGGGCGAACCGTCAGATTGACGACCGCGAATGGTTCCGTTTTTCGATTCTTTTTTTTGCATAGTGATTACTCGATACAATTATATGTTGCATGATTAACATATATATATATTCGTTGTCAATACTTTTTCATCATATTTTAATATTTTTTTATATATTTTATGAATATATTGCCATTTATTTAAAAAAAACTTATATTTTACCGGAATAGAGGGGGTAAACGATGAGGTCAGAAATTATTTTTGCCGGCAATGGTTTATGGGAATTACGGGTTGTCTTTGATAAAATAGCGGGAGTTTTGGAAACGCAGGTCGGGTATATTTGCGGACAAAGAAAAAAAAAGAGAAAATCGCCTATAATCCCCGATTCCGCCGATCGTATGGAGGTTGTGTATATCGTCTATGACAGTCAAAAAATAACTTTGCAGGAATTATTAAAACTTTTCTTTATGTTTCATGATCCGACAGCCCCGAATCGTCAAGGATTTGATAAAGAAGCACAATATCAATCAACTATTTATTATCTGAAACAGGCAGATAAAAAAATAATTTCAGATTTTATAAAAAAAATTAAACCGTTTTATGATAAAAAAATAATTATGCATGTAAAAAAAGCCGGTATGTTTCAACCTGTTAAGGATTACAAAAAGCATTATCACCGCCAATCTCATCTGGATAAACAGATTGAACAAAACAAAGAACAATTTTTACGTCATGTTCTGTCACCCGAACAATATCGGGTTATGCGCAAGAAGGGAACGGAAGCACCTTTTTCCGGAAAATATATCTATACCGATGAAAAAGGTGTTTATCGATGCGCGGCTTGCGGCCAAAAATTATTTAAATCGGATTCAAAATTTCAATCATCTTGCGGATGGCCGTCTTTTGATGAGGCTTATCCTGATTCTACATTAATTCGTAAAGATTTCAGCCACTTTATGATTCGCGATGAAGTCCTTTGCCGCCGATGCGGGTCACATTTGGGGCATTTATTCAATGATGGCACGACAGAAACCGCCATCAGATATTGTATCAATTCTCTTGCTTTGAAATTCACAAAAAAATAGATATTCATAAAATAATAGTTGACATATATTGTCGGATTATTTAAACTATCATCCAGATATTATCCGTTTATACATAAAAAGGGGGATTAATGCGTTTATTTGTTCCGGTGATTGTATTGGGCTTGTTCTTGGCCGGATGCGCCAATGAAATTGGCAACACTCACAAAGTGCCGGCTTGCACCGGTAGCTTGGTTAAAGGATGCTCGCCCACGGTTTACTTTGGTGTCAATTCAGCCATAATCAGTCTGAATGGTCAAAAAAGGTTGGATTGGGCATATCGTAAAATGGCTCGCTGGCCAAAATTGATAGCTACTATAACAGGATATGCCGATGAAACCGGATCGGTGGAATACAATCTAGAACTATCCCGTTTAAGGGCTTTGTCTGCTAAGCTGTATTTAGTCCGGCTCGGTATAGATCCCCGTCGAATTATAATCGATTATAAAGGATCAAGTGAACCGTTATGCACCGGTAATCAAGGTTGCTATGAAATAGATCGTCGCGTCATTTTACGTATGATAAACCAGAAAACCTGGGGTGTATTTTAAATAAGCATAAACCATCACTTGCTTTTTTATTTTAATACCATAGAGGACTAAATGTTTGGTGCGGTTATTGGTGATATAATCGGATCGGTGTATGAGTTTCATAATGTAAAAACAAAAGATTTTCCATTATGGACGGATCGGTCCTGTTTTACCGACGATACGGTTTGCACAATTGCGGTTGCTGATGCTTTAATGCATGGGAAAAGATTTGATACAACATTAAGAGAATGGTGCCGCCATTATCCGGATATCGGCTATGGACAAAAGTTTAAACAATGGGTCAATGATGATAAAATGCCACCGTATCACAGTTGGGGGAACGGTGCCATTATGCGGTTGTCACCGGTTGCGTATTTATCGAAAGACCGTATCCATGCCGTTCTAAACGGCATGGATGCCACGGCGATCACTCATAACAGTTCTGAGGCCATTTCAGCAACAGAGGCATTTATTGATGCTTTTTATGATTTTCAATCGGGTGTGCCCGGAGATACCATACGATCGGCTTTATCCTTTCGATACGGTTATAGTATGAATAGAAGTGTTGACTATATCCGTATGAATTATAATCATTTTTATGTTAGTTGTCATAGAACACTTCCCGAAGCAGTCATCTGTGTTATAGAAGCAGAAAATTTTGAGGATGCCATTCGTAATGCCGTATCACTCGGTGGGGACAGTGATACTTTGGCAGCTGTTGCTGGGGCTTTGGCTGAGGCTCGATTCGGTGTGCCGGAAGAAATGAAATCGCAAGCCAGAAGCAAGCTTGATTTACCAATGCAACGGGTTTTGGATAAAATGTATCAAACGCCAAAAACAATTATTCGGCAGCATTTTTCCTATCATCCCGTGACCGGTGAAAAGATGCGTGATTGAACTATTTTTATATTTGAATAAATTTCCATTTCCTTTTTTCAAAAAAACGTGCTATACAGGATGGGAAAAAGAGAAAAGGGGATGAAATGAGCTTAATTCTAGAATCACAAGTTGTTGAATCATTGGTATCCGGTAGGTATCAAGGGGATCCGTTTGCCGTATTGGGAATACATCAAGGACAAGATTGGGAGGGAAATAATTTCCTTTATATTCGCACAATTCAACCGCAAGCCCAAAGTGTTGAGATTATCCGAACGGATACAAAACAAAATTTGGGAACTATGCGACGGGTTCATCAAGACGGTCTCTTTCAGATGGATTTTGCCAATGAACTCTCTTTTTTCCCTTACATTTTTAAAATAACACTTTATAACGGGCAGACCTATGAAACGGAAGATATTTATCGATTTTTGCCGGTATTGGGGGAATTGGATTTATATCTGTATGGGGAAGGTAATCACCTACAAATTTATAATAAATTGGGGGCGCAATTAACAACCCATCAGGGAGTAGAGGGTGTTTCTTTCGCCGTATGGGCACCGAATGCAAAACGGGTCAGTGTCGTCGGTTTATTCAATGATTGGGACGGAAGACGTCATATGATGCGTCCTCGGGGTAGTTCCGGCATTTGGGAATTATTCATTCCCGGTATGAAAGAATGGGATATTTATAAATATGAAATTGTTGGGGCACAGGGACGTCTGATGCCATTAAAATCCGATCCGTTTGGCTTTGCTTTTGAAATGCGTCCTAAAACCGGCAGTTTGGTTTTTAATCGGAATCGTTATCAATGGGCTGATTCGGATTGGGTCCAAAATGGTCGGATAAAAGCCAACAGATTATCTGCCCCTATTTCCGTCTATGAGGTTCATATGGGATCATGGCGGCGGAACAGTTTGGAAAACAATAGATGGCTGACTTATCGAGAAATGGCCAAGGAATTACCCGAATATGTTAAGCAAATGGGATTTACGCATGTAGAGTTTTTACCATTGGCCGAGTATCCCTTTGACGGCAGTTGGGGATATCAGATTACGGGTATGTATGCACCGACCAGCCGTTATGGGACGCCGGATGATTTTAAATATCTGATTGATCAACTGCATCAGGCCGGAATCGGTGTCATTATGGATTGGGTTCCTGCTCATTTTCCACGGGATGCTTTTGGATTGGCCGAATTTGATGGGACAGCTCTTTATGAACATGCCGATCCTCGTAAAGGTGAACATAAAGATTGGGGAACAAAAATATACAACTATGGTCGGAAAGAAGTATCTAATTTTTTGTTGGCCAATGCATTATTTTGGATAAAGGAATATCATATTGATGCGTTGCGTGTTGATGCTGTTGCCAGTATGTTATATTTGGATTATTCCCGTAAAGAAGGAGAATGGATACCCAATCAATATGGGGGCCGGGAAAATTTAGAAGCCATTGCTTTTTTAAGACGATTGAACGAATTGGTTTTTTCAGAAGGACAGGGTGCTACAACTTTTGCTGAGGAATCAACAGCTTGGCCGATGGTGTCTCGGCCTACTTATGTCGGTGGGTTGGGGTTCGGATATAAATGGAATATGGGATGGATGCATGATACACTTCATTATATGGCCGAAAATCCGATCAATAGAAAATATCATCATAATGAATTGACATTCAGTTTGCTTTATGCTTTTTCGGAAAATTTTATTTTACCATTGTCACATGATGAAGTTGTTCATGGAAAAGTTCCGATGATTGATAAAATGCCGGGTGATATGTGTCAAAAATTTGCTAATTTAAGATTCTATTAAAGT
>JAFTEW010000020.1 GCA_017453485.1 Alphaproteobacteria bacterium
ATGATATTATTAATGATATTTTTTATTGCTTGATCGCTTTTTTGGGACATATCTGCGTAATAAAGGTTGATTTTATAAACGAAATATGGTAAAATTTAACCGAAAAAAAATGAGGCGAATATGCAATGCCCAAGTTGTGGATCAATTTATTATGTTAAAAATGGAAAAATTCGTGGAAAGCAACGGTATAAATGCTACGATTGTGGGTGTACTTACACACAGAGTACCTGGAATGGGCGCCTACTGACAGATAAGCAACGGGCGGTAAAAAACTACCTAAAAGGGCTTAGTAGTCGAGAAATAAAGAAAAAAATTAATATTCCCGACACAACTGTTTTATATTGGGTTAGGTTGCTGATTAAAAATATTTCCGAAATTGATCAAATTATGGGTGAGTTTGATTTTCGACTGGATGAATTGAATAAATTGAAGTCTTTAAAAAGTGCAATACAAAACTCTGGGATGACATTTCCTTTATCAATAAATCAAATCAAGATGTTAAGCAATCGTCATTTAGATGCACTTATATTATTGATTAGGCATAGACCCAAACAAAGAAAACGACTTCCATCGGCACCTACTGAAAGATGTGCGAAAATCGTTAATTTACAGGTCATTAAAGGCAGTTCGTTATTTCAGAATAATACCGTTGTAAAAATCGGAAAGAGAAAAGTTAAATGCCATCTTTAGGGCTTTTTGGCCATGAATTTTTTCCACTTGGCAAAATGAGGTTTTAAAAAGTCATATTCAAAGGTATCCAATTTTTCTTTGATTTTTGACAAGGTATGATTTGAATAAGATTCTTCCATCGTTCCTTTGCCTTCCCACCCGATTATTGAATTGATGTACGAGTTTGGAATTCGGCCATCCTGTAAGGCAATACTAACCGTTTTTCGAAAGGAATGGAAATCGTATCCGTCATGATTTTGTTGCTTAATACCAATTTCCTTTAAAAACGGATTGATGGTACGCATAATATATTTATTGTTGTATTCCTGACTTTTTTTGCTGACCGCATCATCAAAAATAAAGTCCGCACCGGTTGCTTTTCGTTTAGCTTTTTTACGTTTGACATAATCCAAAAAGCCCAAATCCAATAGTTGATGATGAATGGGTACTTTGCGTTCGGAAGCCTGATTTTTCAGTTGTTTTGCTTTATGATTGGATTGAAAATGGATGCAATCGATCCCGTTTTCGTTAATAATATCATCATATTGAATAGTTAGGGCAGCATTGGCTCTTGCTCCGGTGAATAACCCAATCATACATACCCAAAAACAATCCGGATTTTGTTTGAAGAAGGGATGAGTCGGATCAAAAATATGAAGTAGTTGCTCTTTTTCATAGGGTAAATGCACCTTTGCCGTCCGTGGATTATCCTTTTTAATTCTGGGCAAATTGGCTATCACTTTCGTTGAAAAGATGTCCGGTTCCATATTACAGGCACAGGTTACCAACTCTTTAATACATGCCAATCGGGTCTTTTTACCACCATTTTTGATGTCTTTTATATTGGAAATATTGCTGCTAATCCGATCTATCACTTTGATATCATGAAGTTTGGAATAATCATCCTTCGGAGAGAGGCCGACTTCAGACAATAACTTGATAATGATATTTTTCTTTCGGATATTGGAAGCCTTTTTATTATTTGCTTTCAACAGCATTGCATCCAAAATCTCTTGAATGGTATGCTTGGGTGTTGGGGTGTTCAAAACAGCGGTAGAATTTTGAGGTAGGATTGACTGAATTACAGGTTGATTTTCAGAATTTGGTTCAATGGTAATATTGATTTTTTGATTAAAGACATCCCTGCTTGCCCGTATGGTGATAACCATTTTTTGTACATCACCCGGTAACTGTTTTTCTTGCGGTTCTAACTTTTTAAACAATCCCCAAATCCGTTCTAAAAGGTTTTTGCTGTTATACTTGGATATTTTCCGCAGAAATGACGAATTGCCAAGGCCCAAATTTCCAATTGGTAAATCATGTGATGGAGAATCATCAAAGAACGGGAAATCAACGCCAGTAGAATCAGCAAAACTTAATTGTTTGTACAATCGGCGCAATTCATTGATATTATTAAGTAATTCTTGCTGTTCGTTCATTAATGACCTCGCTTCATAATAATTATTGGTATGTAAAGAAATCCGTTTGTATCGCCTTTTACCGGCAATTCGTGGCAATTCCATTCTACAATAAAAAATATTATTTCGCAACCACAAATGAATTGGTGTGGAACATTGGTGCGCATCCCACTTTGCAACACAGTTTTTTACCATATTTTTTCCTTTCGTTCAAATTAAATAAAAATAGGATAAACCGTTGATACACAAGTGTTTTTCAAAAACAAAAAAGGCCAAGGATAAAACCTTGACCTTGATTTAAAATGCTTGATTTTTCAAGCTTTTTAATTGGTGCGGAAAGCCGGAATCGAACCGGCACGGGAGCAAAGTCCCAACAGATTTTAAGTCTGTTGCGTCTACCAGTTCCGCCATATCCGCATTTGGTAAACGGTGGTATTCTACATGAAAAAAAAGTAAGAGTCAAGTTTTTTTACACCATCAATAAAAAATATTTCATTAACCGAGCGGGTAGGCACACCCACCCTATGAGACATCGAATTTTTTGAGAACTCGCCAGCAACCGTTCCGGTCCCGGTCAGGCATACATTCACTGCACACCCGGCGCTTATTTTATCAAATTATCCGATATATTTTAAGTCTTTTTTTATCAAGGTTTCCAACGTTTTCACCGCCTTTCCAAACAAAAAACTTGCCAAAAAATCATTTTATGATAGAATGTAAAGCAGGAATGGACAACTTATCAAAGGAGATATCATCAAATGTTTCGAACCATTAAAAGTAAAATTTTATCCGGATTGATTGTCTTGGGAGCCCTAATTCAACCGGCATCGGCCCGAACGGTTAATTATGAACCGCTTCACTCACAAGGTTTCAGCAACACGTCTGAAAAATCGGAATCAACCGCTTTATCAACCGAGCAAAAACAAAAACCGTTATCCGATTACGGTTGGCCAATCGGCACCGGCTTAATGACGCTCGGCGCCCTGTTTGTGATGAAAAAGTTGGATGAGCCGATCAATATGGATGAATTACGCAAATATGTTCCCGATATGCCGGCGAAAAAAGCGTCTGTTCCGACGGCAGAATCCATCCGAAATAATATGGTAGAAGAAACAAAAACAGACCTATTTAAGGTATCGGACCAAAAATTATTGTCATTTACGGCACCTTTTGATCCACTGGCTATTCGTCCCATTGTCCACGAAAACAAAATGTCAGATGCCGAACGAGATCTGTTGGCCAATCGTCTGCATGCCATCCGCAAAATGGAAGACATCAACCGTGAACGAGCCGTGCTGACGCGACAAATGGCTAAAGCAAAGAAAAACAATGATATTCAAACCATCCAAGCCATCACGCTGCGTCGAAAAGAATTAGCAGCCATTCGAAAAGAGTCATTTGCAACAGCGGCCGGTCCGTTATGGAGTGCCATCAAAGAGGAGCGGCGTTTACTGACAAAAAAAATGACGCAAGCCCGGCGGCGGCAAGATTTGTCCGCTCGGGCCGAAATCACACAAAGACGGTCTATGATGAAAACGCAGGAAGAATTACTGAAATTAACCGTCCGCGATTTTAAATACAAGGTTGCCAGACCGACTTTTATCCGAAAAAAATCATTATCCGTCAATCAGATGGTTCAACTGTCGGCCGAAAAATACAGAATGGCCGGATAATTGCCTCTCTATTTGACATCTACCCCATGGAGAATCTCTCTTTTCATGGGGTAAATTATTTAAGCAACAAAAAAGCCCCGGAAAACGGGGCGTTATTTTAATAGTGGCGGGAGTGAAGGGGCTCGAACCCTCGACCTTCTGCGTGACAGGCAGACGCTCTAACCAGCTGAGCTACACCCCCATATCACAGGGATGGGGGCACTATAACAGATAAAAAACAAAAATGCAAGTTTTTTTTTAGGTTCAGGGTATTTTTTTATTCTACCCGAACCAATTAACCGTCAACAACAATTTTTTTCTTTAAATTTTGAATCTGGGCATCGGCGGCAATTTTATCAATTAAGGCCTTAACATAAACTTCAACCGATTTTCCTTCCCGATAATCGGCCGGTGCTGCAAAATCCGCCCGCTTATCATCCAACAACAACTGTGCCGTTTGACAAGATTGCTGGATTTTGGGCTGATAAACGGCAATGGAATGGCCCCCATCATTTTTAAGTGTCAGCATACACGGCACATCCGTTTCACCGTCACCAATATAAATCATCCGGTAAAGCGGCATATGCTTTTCCGATTCCGGAATACGCTTGTTGATTTTTTTCGAATCGGAGATATCCAAACAACCTTTGTTAATACGAAACAGAAACTGAGTTTTATTGGTATAGTTTACAACCTGCGCCGGCCATACGGCATTCCCTTGTTTATCATAAATAAAGGAAGATGCAAAGATGGCCGTGAAATTTTTGGCAATCGGCATTCCCTCCAAGATTTCCTTCAATCCGGATGAAATAATGTAATGCTCAACCGCTAACCCTTTTTTGCGCCCATAAGCATTGATTCGCTTAAACCACGTATCCAGACCGGCAAATAATTCAACAGCCCGACCATAACTCTGTAATTTTTTCCGATGAAACGGCACTTGTTTTTTTTGAGATTCCAATCGCATCTGTTGCATATAGGACAAAATTTGATCCGCATCCTGTTTTTTTGCCAATGTATTAGATTTATTCCAAAAGTCACCCGCATCCAGCCCCAATTCGCGGATAAAACCATATTCCTGCATACATCGGGGAGATAATGTGCCGTCAAAATCGTAACAAATAGCCATCGGAATCAGTTTTTGTGATTTCATTATCTATTCCCCCTATATCAACTTGACCAGTAAAAATCCGCCGATAAGCAGCAAAAAGAACACAACAGACAACCAACCCAAGTTTTTTTCAATCCAAACTTTCATCGGGGCACCCCATTTCCATAGCAATCCAGCGATTAAGAAGAAACGAGCTCCCCGCGCCAAAACGGATGCTACCGTGAAAACCGCTAAATCCAAGTGGGTCACACCACTGGCAATTGTGATGATTTTATAGGGAAACGGCGTAATACCCGCCATAAAAACAACCCATGCCCCATAGGTATTGTATTGTCCCCGAAACCAATCCACTTTATCAATAAATCCGGCAGACAGGTAAGGTTCAATCGCGGCATAGGCAAAATATCCGATACCGTATCCCAAATATCCCCCCAATACACTGGCAAGCGTTGCATAGGCAGCAATCCGAAAAGCCTTGGTCCGATCAGATAAAATAAGGGGAATTAGCAATAAATCCGGCGGAATCGGAAAAAATGAACTTTCCACAAACGCAACCACACACAATGCCCAAACAGCCCGTTCGCCCGAAGCCAATCCCATTGTCCAATCATAAAGGCTTCGCATCGTTTTTTGCCAAATTTGTTTAATACCTTGTCCCATATTTTTTTATCCCCTGAAAGTCAGGCAAGCCCTTCCCTCTTTAACACTTCAATTTCCTCTTTTAATGTCTTAATCTGTTCCCATAGCTCCGGATCCGGTTGTGCATCATAATCTTTTACCTTTTGGTCAATTTCCGCCTGCAACGCACGGCAATGATATTCTCGCAACATTTGCCCGATGATTGATTGAATTTCCGCCACCGTTCGATTTGATTTTTGTATCATTTCCAATTCTGAATTTAATAATTGCCGTTGCTCATTCGTTAAATAGTCAAGCATTGAATTCTCTTCACCGGCGTGTTCCAACATCAGGGATGAAATGTCCTGCAACAAATCCGTCATCCCCTTATCCGCAAAGCGCGTAGCAACAATATCATCCCATACCGGCTCTGCCGCACTCGGATATAAAATCAAATAAGCCATCAACATTCGGGCATCTTGTGAACCAATGACAGGTGTATGAATAGGCTGACTTTTAACAATTTTCCGCTGTTTCTTTGAACGGGTATGAGTTTGTTTCCACAATCTGCTTTTAAAATCATTTTGATAGTAAGTCCGCACGCGGTTATCCTGAATTTTTGCCAGGGTCTCCTGAATTTCTTTTTCAAATAGAGCCTGACGCTCGGGAGTATCAATCGGATGAGCCGTCACCAAATCATCCCACAGCATATCAGCAAAGCCACGGGCTTCCGATAAAACAGCGGCAAAGGCCTCTGGTGATTTTTTACGAATCATATCGTCCGGATCAAACGGATCCGGCAATGAAACAAAGCGCAGTGACTTCCCCGGCGTTAAAATCGGTAAGGCCCGATACATAGCCCGGACAGAGGCTTTTCGACCGGCCCCATCCCCATCAAAACAAATCAGCGGTTCATCACAAGATTGCCATAAAATTTTAATCTGATTTTCGGTCAGAGCCGTGCCCAGAGGGGCTACTGCATTCGTAAAGCCTGCCGAATGAAGGGCAATAACATCCATATAGCCTTCAACCAAGACGGCTTCATTCTTTTTGCGAATACTTTCAATGGCGTTTGGTAAAGCATAGAGCTGTTCCCCTTTATGGAACAGCGCCGTTTCCGGTGAGTTCAGGTATTTCGGTTCTCCCTTTTCCATCATACGTCCGCCAAAACCAATAACGTGTCTGCGTCGATCCAAAATCGGGAACATAACCCGGTCATAAAAATAATCGTGCACACGCCCTGTTTCCTGATTTTTGGCAACCAACCCCAATTTTAGGCATTGTCGAATATCAAAACCTTTGGCCTGTAAATGCTGTGTTAAGGCTGAACCGCTGGGGGCATAACCCAGGCGGAATTGTTTGGCAACAAGGCCCGATATTCCCCTTTTTATCAGGTATTTTTTCGCTTTTTCTCCACCCAGCCCGAACAATTGCGATTGAAAAAAGCGGCAGGCTTCTTCCATAATTGCTGTCAGATTGGTGCGCTGTTCTTCCAATTGGCGCTGTTCACGGGTCGGTTTCGGCATTGGGATACCGGCCATCCCGGCCAAAAATTCAACCGCCTCCATAAACGGCATTTTTTCGGCTTCGGTTAAGTATCGGATCACATCCCCGTGAGCACCGCATCCGAAACAGTGATAAAAGCCTTTTTCATCATTAATGGTAAAAGATGCCGTCTTTTCATGATGAAACGGACATAACCCCGTGTATTCATGTCCCCGACGGGTCAATTTAACCTTGCGTCCGATCAGGGTTGACAGGGGCACTTTATCCCGCAACTCATCCAAAAAAGACGGCGGTATCAGCATATTAGTTCAAAGCCGCCTTAATCAGACCGGATGCTTTCCCCATATCCATTTGTCCGGCGTATTTTGCCTTTAAAGCCCCCATCACTTTTCCCATATCCTTGACGGAAGTCGCCCCAACTGCGGTAATAACGGCTTGGATAGCGGCTTTCATTTCATCATCTGACATTTGTTTGGGCAAGAAAGATTGGATAATATCAATTTCCGCCTGTTCACCGGCAGCCAAATCGGAACGACCACCTTTGGTGTACATATCAATACTTTCACGCCGTTGTTTAATCATGGATTGCAACAGGCTCATCACACCGGCATCATCAATACCATCCATATTTCCTTTGGACCTGGCGTCAATATCCTTATCCTTAATAGCGGCATTAATCAACCGCAAAGTTCCCGTTGCTTTTTCGTCTTTAGCCTTCATGGCCTCAATCAATTTCGCTTTAATTTGTTCCCGAATCATTTTAAACTCCTTTACGTTCGAACGGCTTTATTATACTTTTTTTTCATTCGGAAATAAAGAAAAATCTTGCACCAAATGTTTTTTTTATTTATAAGACAAAGAAGAAAGGGAAACCATGCTGTTCACCGTATTATTTGGGAGTTTAATCGGTTTGTTGTTGCCGTCGGTCGCCGGTCGGTTTGGCAAAATTTTACCGGCGGATCCGGGGATGGTATTATTAACTTTGTTTCATCGGCCCCGTTTTCCGAAGGGAATAACCCGCTCTCATACCCGGACATTTTTTCAAAAATGGCAAAAGTTAATAGGCATATCATGTATTTGGTCCGCGATTATAGCCGGATTATTTGCCCTGATTTGGACAATAACCGTGCCATCAATACACATTTTCGGCGCCGCATTCGTTAGCATTGTCTGTTGCTGTATGATAATCGATTCCCTTTATTTCCTGTTGCCGGATTTCTTTACTATCCCTCTTTTAATTTTGGGATTTGCTGCCTCTCTATCCGGGGCGGTTTTGACCCCGTTTGACAGCGTTTGCGGAGCAGCCTTTGGCTATTTATTAGCCACAATATCGGTTTTAATCCTGGGAAAAAGGCAAGCGGAACTCGGTGGTGGAGATGTTAAAATGATGACTGCCATCGGTGCCTGGTTTGGTATCAGCGGTCTAAACTTTACCTTGCTCCTCTCATTTTTTCTGTTTGCCATTCCGGCAGCCTTGAATGCCAAACATCATGGTGCCTACGGGCCAGCCTTGGGGTTGGCTGCATTAACGACTTTTTTTATGATTTACGGCCTTTGATTCTTTCTTGCCGGAAACCGGACTTTGAAAGGGCCTGAGCCCCTGAACCGGTGGAATCTTACCGGCACGATGTTGGGCAAAATCCGGATGTAAAGATTCGGCCGCAGATAAAAATTGTTCCAATTCAAATCCTGATAACTGCTTGGACGGAATAACATGACGCCTAAACGGATCAACTGTTTTGTTATTTTTCAAAACTTCAAAATGCAGGTGCGGACCTGTCGAACGGCCGGTACTGCCAACATAACCGATGACTTCACCCCGTTTAACTTTACTGCCAACTTTTAAATCCTGACGATAACCGTTCATATGTCCATAGGCCGTTTGATAACCGTCGGTGTGCCGAAGCCGGATATATTTACCATAGCCACCCTTTCGTCCTAATTGCGTAATCACACCATCCATAGCAGCCATAATCGGGGTATTCGTCGGAGCGGCCAAATCAACACCGTGATGAAAAATTTCATACATTAAAATCGGATGGCGCCGCCGACCATAGGGGGAAGATAAACGGGATCGTGCTTTTAACGGCCGCTTCATAAAGGCCTTAGCCCCGCTGCGTCCCCGAGCATCATAAAAAGAAGTTGTGCCGGAAGCCGCCGTAAAAGCATAGCGATAGATTTCTTTCTTTTGTGTTTTCAATCCGATAAACAGTAGTTGTTTTGTTCCGACTTCCAATCCGCCGGCAGTCACTTTTGTTTCAAAAATAACATCAAATGTATCCCCGGGATGAATATCCGTTGCAAAATCGATTTCCCCATCCAGAGCCGCTGTCACCTGAGCCACAACCGATTCCGGGATACCGGCCTTTTGGGCGGAACCGGAAAACGTGCGTTCTACCGTTCCGATTTTACGAATACTTTGCGTTTCAATGCGCCCGGCCGCCGTAAAGGGCGTCCATTGCCCCTCTTCCTCTTGTATAACGGCGATTATTTCCCCATCGTGAATTTGACACGATATACCCTGAACCCGATGATCCGGTGTTTTGAAAAGCATAAACATCAGTCCCGGTTTTAATGATTTCAGGTCAATCATCAATTCTAAAGCATCCACAATTTTCAAACGGTCCCCAGTCGAAACGCCAGCATTTGACAATAGAGACAGCAGACTACCACCCTTTTCTAACGAAGCCATGTTTAATGTCAATTCCCCCAACTGGACCCGTTTTTCCAACTCATCCAAGGAGGTTTGTTTGGGTTCAATAACTGGTTCATCCCCCAGATCGGCATGCACATCCTCGATGGCCTGAGCGGGTACTTCTTTCTGTTCCGATACATCGGGATGACTTTCTTTCGGAGTTAAAAAAAACGGAAATGTTGCCGCACAAAACATAAACATTAAAAACAGCGACAAATCAATTTTTTTACGATGACGGGCCACCCCTATTTTTTTATAGGTTTTATACCTCAGGGCACGTCCCCGACGCAATGTGTGTTGGAACCGTTCTTGCAATTTCATAGGTGCCATTTACACATATTTTTACCGGGATGTCAAGACAAAAGATGTTCGGCAATCCGAACGGCATTGGCAACGGCACCGTGGCGCAAACTGTCACAAACAACCCACAGATGATAGGTATTAGCCTGATACGGCACAACGGATAAATGGGTCAGATAAATATAATCGGTATAGGCACTATCCTGCGTCGTGATTACCGAATCGGTTTGCCCCTCAACAACCATACGGCAAATATCGCTTTTTAAAAAGATCTGTTCCAATTGTTCTGTGGAACATTTACATCGCGTTGTCAGGGTTAAAGAATAACATTCCCCTTGGAAAATCGGGGTCAAACAGGTTGCTACCGTCATCGGAAAATGGAGCAATGATTTAATTTGCCGGGTTGTTTGTCGCACCAATAAAGGATAAACCTCGGGTATCAGATTAAAGGCCTGCATTTTTCGGAAGGGTCCCTGAACCGGTTGTTCCCGGGTATAAAGACTGCGGGCCTGATCAATCAAAGCCTGCACTGCCGGTCCGCCAAATTCCCCGGCAGACAACAATACCGTCGCCGAAGCCGATCGAACCGGAAATTGTTCCTGTATCGGTGACAAGACCTGTGCCAATGTCACCGTCAGGCTGGTCGGATTTAAGATAACTCTATGACGATGACAATCTTCAAAATTCAAAGACGGGATAATACAGGGATGATCTTCGACATAAAGACCGACACAATCAATTAAATAGGCCCCTGATCCGATAACTTTATCAATATATTCGGACAAAATGGACGGTGTGCACAGAAAGGCCAACCGAACCTGTCCAAAATCAAATATATCCAATTTTTCAACTTCTAAAAAACCGCTTTGAAAAGGGATTTGGATACCATCATTATGCCGATTGTCCAGCGCATAAATATCTCCTATCGCGAACCCTTGTTCGGACAATCCATCCAATACGGCCCGCCCTAACGCCGTCAGGGCTCCGATAACGGCAATTTTTTGCTTCATGGAAACACATATAGGACTTTCAAATATCCTGTCGCAATTTATTCTTTCGTCTAGGATCTTTTTTGTAATAATTTGAAACAATCATTGATTTGATTTCTGACCGGATTATTTGTATGATCAACCTAAATAAAAAAAGGAGTTTTTTATAACCATGAATGCAGAGATTCAAACGATGACAACTTTCAGAAATTGTGAAAAAACATTACAAAATGCCATTCCTTGTGTCGGTATCGGGCTTCATAGCGGTCAAAAAATTCATATGACATTAAAGCCGGCTCCCATCGGAACGGGCGTTGTTTTTGTTCGGACGGACATTACCGATAAAGACAATCGTATTCCGGCAACCTATGATCATGTGGTGGATACTCGGATGTGTTCGTGCATTGGAAATGGAGCTGGCGTCATCGTTGGGACGATTGAGCATTTAATGGGGGCCCTAAACGGGATGGAGATTACAAACGTTTATGTGGAAGTCGATGGACCCGAGGTACCATTAATGGACGGTTCCGCCGCAGATTTTGTCACATTGATTAACTGTGCAGGCATTTTAACGCAAGATGCTCCACTCAAAGCTGTCAAAATTTTAAAAACGGTTTCCTTTGATGATGGGAAAGGGGCTTCTGTTGAGCTATCCCCCGCTGATGAAGGATTAAGCTTGGATTTTATGATTGATTTTCCTCAAACAAAAGCTATCGGGCGGCAGGAATATTCTATTGAATTGACAAAGGGAAATTTTGAAGATTCCATCGCTTATGCCCGAACATTCGGTTTTACCAAAGATATAGAAATGTTGCGTTCAATGGGTTTGGCCCGGGGCGGCTCGTTGGAAAACGCCATTGTGGTTGAAGGGGATCACGTTGTCAATGCCGAGGGAACCCGCAGCGAAAACGAATTTGTGGTTCATAAAACGCTGGATGCCGTCGGTGATTTGTATCAACTCGGCTTACCGATTATCGGCCATTTTTCGGGAACAAAATCCGGTCATATGCATACCAATATGCTATTACGGCAGTTGATGTCCGATAAAACGGCGTATGAAATTGTCACACTGGATAATTATACACCTTCGGCCTATACATCAAGCAATCAAGCGCGTAAAATCGCCTGATATTTTGTTAAACATCAAAAGCCCCGCCGGACGGCGGGGCTTCTTTTAAGCCGCTTTTTTCTTATCTTGTTCAATCAAGGTTTGCATAATACGCATCGTATCTTTCGGTCCGCCGACAGAGTAAATGGTTCCGCCGACATCGACAACCTCATGCGCGATGGCATTATCGTTGCCCATTTTATAAATTCTGTCCCCGAAATAAGCGATATCATAATTATCCTTATAGTGATTGACAACCTGCGCCTTATCGCAACCTTTTTTTACAATATCAACGGAAATTTGTCCGCCCAAAGACATATTATAATCCGGGTATAATTTATTCAGATATTCAATAATCCAACGCCGCTGTCCAACCATCGCATCCCATTCGACATAGGCAGCCCGATCTTCCATAGACGGTTCCCCGATTTCCGGCCGACCCAACATGGTAAAATTGATGGCACAATTGGCATGAATTTCATGATGACGCGGAAAGGATTTATGGAATTGATGCGGACAATTCTTTAATATCTCCTGCAATACGGGACTGAACGAATCAAAGTCAATAACATTATTGGCATTATAGACTTCCTTTCCTTCACGATACAGGGTATTTCCCATATTACACCAATAATCAATGTTCGGATTTGTTAAAATTTCCGGGGGCATTTGTTCTTCCATGTCATGCCAGGGTGACCCCGTCACAATAGCAAATTTAAATCTTTCGGCAAATTCGATAATCGTTTCTGCCATTTCACCACGAATAGGTTTACGCGCGACGGTCAATGTACCGTCGTTATCTGATAAAAAAACTTTTTGTTTCATTAAAATCCTCTATAAAAAATCAAGGGGTATCATACACTTTTCCCAAAAATTTTTCAAGGGGGAAACCTATTCCGGATATGATATTTTTATGACATTTGCTCTAATCGGGCAATTCGTTCCTGGATCGGCGGATGCGTATCCAATAAATGCGAAACCTTATCCAATGGATTAAAAATGCACATGGCCGCAAAAGACTTAGAAGATAAATCATCTACCGTCGGATTTTCGGAAATCTTGCTTAAAGCATCAATCAGCGCCTGCGGATTCCGCGTTAAATAAGCACTGGTAGCATCGGCCTGAAATTCCTGAGTCCGAGAAATCGCCATGTGAAGCAACGGTGCTACAAAATAACGATACAGATACAGAGCCAATCCGATCAAAATTAAAATCGCTATCAACTGACCCGACTTACCTTTTGAATTGCCTCTCAACCGGATTCGAATCAGTAATTCTCCAAACAATCCGATCAGGCCAATCCCGGTTATAATAAACAGATTCAGACGAATATCCCGATTCAAAATATGTCCGATTTCATGGGCGATAACCGCTTCCAACTCCAATGGCGACAATCTTTCGATCAAACCGCTGGTCAGGGTGACAGCCGCATTATTTGGCGAATAGCCGGTTGCAAAGGCATTTAAAGCCGGTGACCGTATCACATAAACTTTCGGCATCGGGATACCGGCTGCCAATGCGATATTTTCAACGGCCTGATAGACTTTCCGATTATGTTGCGTATCCGGACAGAGCCGGGCACCGGTCAGATTTAAAATCAAATCTTTACCGGCATAAAGTGAAAAAATTGTTGTCCCGACACAAATCAGAATAATAATCGGCACCAAAATTGAAAATGTGTCTTGAAGAAACGGTTGATATTCCTCATATGACATTTCTCCATCAACAGCAATCACATAAAACAACCACAAAAACGCATAAACAAAAACCGCCAAAGAAACCGGAAACAACACAATTAATGCCAGCAATTTCCGATTATTGGCGGCCATTTGCAAATAAACGTCTTTGGGTGGAGCCATCATCTAGAACTGAACCTTAGGTGCTTGCCGGACCGCTTTGGCCTCATCGGCATCTAATTCAAAAAACGCCTCTTTCTGAAAATGAAATAAATTAGCCAGGATATTACTCGGAAACATTTCCACTTTTGTGTTCAAAGTTAAAACAACCGTGTTATAAAATTGGCGGCTGGCTTGAATTTTACTTTCCGTATCGGCTAATTCCTGTTGGACTTCCAAAAAGTTTTGGTTGGCTTTCAAATCCGGATAACTTTCACTGAGAGCAAAGATGGATTTTAACGCCCCGGACAGCGCATTCTCCGCTTTTCCTTTTGCTTCGGGTTGTGTCGCATTCATAGCCATATTTCGGGCTTGAATCACTTTTTCAAGCGTATCCTGTTCATGTTTGGCATAGCCTTTAACCGTTTCCACCAAATTCGGGATTAAATCATATCGGCGTTTTAATTGTGTATCAATCGTGCTCCACGCTTCTTTAACCCGTTGACGAGCCATTACCAAACCGTTATAAGTCATTACAACATATAACCCGACCACCGCAATTACAATTAAAGTAATCATCATTTTTAATTCTCCTTTCTTTGACGTTTTAGTATATTTTTATTTTAAATAAGAATCAAGGTAAATC
>JAFTEW010000021.1 GCA_017453485.1 Alphaproteobacteria bacterium
AGCGGAAGCGGAGTAGACGCCGGAGGCGGTCCGAGCGGAGCAAGGACGAGGGGGAGACCCCGAGCAACCTCGCCAAGCGCGCCATTTAAAACCGTCCGAGAGGGCGGTTTTTTGTGTGCGATTGAGTGAGATGAGAAATCTAAATCGAACTTATCGTTCGGAAAGCTTATCCGACAGAGTTTTGTGCAACAATTGTTCTTCCGAAAGACGGGGCATTTTCTTTGCCGCTTCGGCTTGTGCTTTGGCGATATCCCCGGGAGTATATTTGGCAACGAATTTGCTACCGCCGATCTGCATACTGGCCCATGAGGAAATCGGATTGTCAATCATGTTATACATTTTACCGTTTTTGATGGGATATATTTGAAACATTGCAGCGTCGTAGGCGGCTTTGTTCTCCGGGTCAATAATACTAACCATTGTGTAACCGGTTTGTTTTGTGTAAGCGTTCATGTCGGCCAACCGTTTTTCATACAAGGCCCGATTTTCGTGATACTGAGGAATTAAGACAACCTGTTTATCTTTCAATAGAACACCGGCTCCACCCGGCAAAGAGACAGAGCGGTTATCTTGATGCATGACGGGCACGGCTTTTTGGGCAGGTTTTTCATCCCGGTTTGAACACCCGGACAAAGCGGCCGAAAAAACGGTTCCCAGGGTAGCAAACATTAAAAGGGATTTTTTGATCTTCATGGATATTCCTTTCATTATCTATGATTAGTGTATCATAAAATGGCTTTTTGTCAAACAGATGAATATATCTGATTGATATTTATATTATTTCCGGGATGTGCTTGATTGTGTCCCAATCCCGGGTAGAGAGGGCTTGGCGATAGGCTTTTGCGTTGGGTTCTCCATGAAATAATCCCATCAAATGCGGGCAAATAACGGTCAGGTGGTCCCGATTCTTTTCCAAATACGGTAAAAAAGCTATAAACACTTCTTTTCGCGATAGGATCGGGTGTTCGTCCAAATAAAATCGCCGGTCAACCGTTGCCAAAGCATAGGGATTGCCATAAGCCCATCGCCCGATCATGACTCCATTGACGTGGGATAAATGAGCCTCTGCCGCATCCAAAGATAAAATGTTGCCGTTGATGGTTATAAAAACATCCGGGAAACTTTTTTTTAGGCGATAAACGACTTCATAATTCAGGGGTAGTTTTTGCCGATTATCCTTGGGGGACAGGTTCAGTTTTGCTTTGCGGGCATGGATAATCAGGTGATTACAGCCGGCCCGGACCATCATGTCTGCAAATCGGAACAACTCCGGGAAGCCATCCCCGACGGTATCGGACAGGGCTATTCGGGTTTTGACGGAAACGGGAAGATTGGTTTTGGCTTTCATTTCGGCAACGCAATCGGCAACAATTTCCGGTGTTTTTATCAGGACGGCCCCGAAGCGGCCCGATTGAACGCGGCTTGACGGGCAACCGGCGTTGATATTGATGCCGTCATATCCGTAATCTTCGGCCATTTTGGCACAAAGGCCCATCATTTTCGGATCACTGCCGCCAACCTGTAAGACCAAGGGATTTTCCCCGGGGTTGTAGGACAATAACTTATCTTTATCCCCCAGAATTAAAGCTGGACAGGCAATCATTTCCGTATAAAAAACCGGTCGCCGGCAGATTAAACGTAAAAAAGACCGAAAGTGTCGGTCCGTCCAATCCAGCATCGGTGCTATGGAAATTTTATCCGGCGCATTTTTTTCTTGTATCCGTGACATCATTTTGCTATATTACCAGAAAATCGCCAGAAAGGAAAGGAGAAAAAATGATTTTATCCCAAGAAGAAAACGAAAAAGTCCAAACCTATTTGCAACAGTTGTTTTGGAATCCGGAAATTATTGTTCGCCCGGGGGAAGGTAAAGAAGCCCCATCCGAAGTCTATGTCGGTAAGGAATTTATCGGTGTTATCTATAAAAACGATGATGATGGCGAGATTTCCTACGATTGGAATATGTCAATTTTATCCGAGGATATCGAAAAATTTTAGGCCCGGTTGTTGCAAATGTCGGCCGGCATCTATATATACCGTAAGCCGACGGGCGTTATCGGGGGAAAACAAAGCCCTTCGGCAAGAGGGGGAGCGGGGTGACGTATCGTCACCCCGTGTTTATGTGTTAAAATACTCCTTCCTTTTTTTTATCTTCACAATAGGCAAGGGTAGCAAACTCCCTCATGGTGGGGGAAATAACAAAAAAACATACTTTGCTTGGACCTTCGCAAACCACTGACCAAGTAGGACGTGGCGGCGGATATTGATCATTAAGGTAACACTGCCAATAATAATCCTTTGGATCTGCGGATGCGTTACAGGCAATGCTTAACGTTCCCAATAATAGTGCTGTATAGAAAATGTATTTCATAGCATCTATCCCTAATCATCGATTCGGCTATAAACCGTTTTAGTGCCATTTCCATCGGTGTATTCTTCCTGCAAATACCGCCCAACTAAATTGTTATTTTCGTCATATTCCAGAATTTCAGTTCGTTCAATACTGAAGGTCGCACGATCTTTCTCCTCATACTTTCCCTTTTTTAAGGTATGTGTTTCGGGAATTTGAAATTGTTTTTTTATATCTGAATAAAAGTTTTCCATTATTATCTCCTAAAATAAAAAATCACCTGTGGTGTTTCAGGCGACTGGAAGTTTCATAGCTATTAATGGTAATAGTGCAGCCTATTGACCGACCGAAAGCCGGCTATTCAACCGCCTTCCAGTCGTTACGACCAGAAGGGGGTTTTATGTCAAAGTGTCTCTTGACAACCATTAGAGGCTATGAACCCTCCGGATGGACACCACCCCATCCGATTCAAATA
>JAFTEW010000022.1 GCA_017453485.1 Alphaproteobacteria bacterium
CAAAATCCGTTCTTACATTCTGAAAAGATTATAAAAAACGATAAAATAAAAAATTTTCAAAAAAATGAAAAAAAATGTTTACTTTAAACCTTGCTTTATGTCCCCTTTAACAACCCCGATGGATATTGATTTTGCATGTTTATGGATCCTGAAACGAGTTCAGGATGACACGGTGTGGTATGACGGCTACGTTCCCCCTCTGTCATGCCCGACCCGATCGGGCATCCATAGGAAAAGAAGACATCATGTTTTATGGATTGTTCGCTTCGCTCATCCGCTCGCTGGCGCTCGGGACCGCCTAACGGCGTTGCCTTCGGCCCTTGTCTGCGCAGTTTTTCTACTTATCAAGATATTTTTGATTTAAATGGCGGAGAGGGTGAGATTCGAACTCACGGTAGGGTTACCCCCACGCCGGTTTTCAAGACCGGGGCCTTAAACCACTCGACCACCTCTCCACCTATTGGGTTTTCAGATACTGTGTGGTCACCTCTGAAAACCGTCGTTGTATTGGCGCGGCCAATACACGCCTTATTTGTCCTCCGCTTTGCTTCGTTCCACTTCGGCTATCGCCTTTATGAGCAAGACCGGAGCCTTAAACCACTCGACCACCTCTCCACCTATTGGGTTTTCAGATACTGTGTGGTTATCTCTAAAAACCAAAAGACCGACGGATCAAGGCTTTTATCGTTGCTCTATCTTTTACAGAAAAAAAATAAAAAAATCAAGTGATTTTTTATCCAAAATAGGTTATGATAAAAAGCAAAAGAAGGAAATATTATGAAAAATATTTTAAAAACAATATGTTGTTTTGCTTTATGCGTTTTGTGCCCTGTGTGCGTTCAGGCCGCCGATGATTCGGATTTTGAATTGTGGAAACAACAATTCTATCGGGAAGCGCAAACGGCCGGTGTTTCAAAACGTGTTTTAGATCAAACAGTTCCTCAAATGAAATTGTTGGAACGGGTCATTCATCTGGATACCCGAAAGCCGGAGTATGTATCCAACTTCTATGATTATACGCGCGCCCGTGTTTCACCTGAGCGAATCGCTGCCGGTCGCAAAATGGCTGCCAAATATCCGACGTGGTTGAAGAAGGTAGAAGCTGAATACGGTGTGCCGCGTGCCTATCTATTGGCTTTGTGGGGAATGGAAACAAATTACGGCACCTACATGGGGAATGTCAATATGTTAGATTCGCTAGCAACTCTGGCGTATCATCCGCGGCGGCGTAAATTTTTTACCGGAGAACTGATTGCCTACTTAAAGATGTTGGAACAAGAAAGAAGTGTTGTCCCACAGACAGGATCTTGGGACGGCGGTTTCGGCAATTTTCAATTTATGCCGACGACTTTTTTGGCCTACGCTGTTGATGGGGATGGGAACGGTCGGCGAGATATCGTAAACAATATGCCGGATTCTTTTGCTTCGGCGGCAAATTATTTACATCAGATGGGATGGCGCACAGCCGAACCGTGGGGTCGTGAAGTAATTATTCCCGCCGATTTTGATTGGAAACATATCCATAAACATGAAAAAAAAACCGTAGCCGATTGGGAAAGAATCGGCATTCGCCCAAAGCATATTGGCTTTTTCCCCGATTCGGAAAAAAATATTGTGGCCGAATGGCATATGCCGATGGGAAAAAACGGGCCGGTTTTTCTGACCTATCCGAACTTTAAGATTATTATGCGATGGAATAAATTAAGCCTATATGCCATTTCCGTCGGATTGTTGGCCGATGTGATCGAAAATCGGTATCAACCGATAGAAACTCCGCCGGAGTTCAAGCCCTTTAAGACGACGGAAATTATCTGTATGCAGGAAAAATTGGCAGATAAGAAATATGATATTCGGGATGCCGACGGAAAAATAGGTCCCAAGACACGATCGGCCTTAGCTATCTATCAACGGGACAATGGATTGGTTCCGGATGCATATCCGGATGATGACTTACTTAAAAAAATGGGGTGTTATGATGAAACAAGATAAATTATATTTTATATTAACTTTGTGTGCTGGATTGCTATCCGGATGTAGTGAAAACGGCTTTTGGTTCCGGTCCGGCAGTGATTATGAGGATATCCCCGAACAGGGCGTCTATTATGTCGGGCAACCTTATCAGATAAAGGGGGTCTTATATACGCCGGCCGAAGATTGGGCTTATAGTGAAAAGGGGGTGGCCAGTTGGTATTCCCGGGATAGTCAAAATCGCCTGACAACGAATGGGGAAGTTTTTGACGATGAAAAGATGACGGCCGCGCATAAGACCTTACCACTACCCAGTTTGGTGCGTATTACCAATCTTGAAAACGGGAATACGGCTATTGTTCGGGTAAACGATCGGGGCCCTGCCGTGAATAATCGCTTAATTGATGTATCGCGCAAAACGGCGGAAGCTTTGGAAATGTCGGAAACAGGGACAACTTTGGTCCAGGTTGATATTTTACCCGATGAAAGCCGCCGATTAAAGGATGAATTGGAAGAATATCTTGATCCGAATGAGGTTCGCCCGCGGGAGGAACGCTTTGCAAACGGTGTGCCGGTTCCGGTTTATCAACCGAAAGACGGTTCCGGCGAAGTTATCTATAATGGACAGGATAAAGAATTGGCACAGGAATGGTTAGCAGAAACACCAACCGTATCGGTTGAACAATTACCGCCGACCAAACCCGTGAAAAAAGCAGTAAAGGCTGAGCCGAAAAAATCTGCTCGACCACAACAAAAGACAGTTGTGGCTCCGGCGGGGAAATATCGCATTCAGGCCGGCGTTTTCGGTCAATCCGCTAATGCGGACAAAGCTGTTCGGACGTTAGAGAAGGTTGCCCCTGTTTCTACGGAAACAAAGGGGAATTTGACGATTGTTTATGTGGGGCCCTTCCACGATAAAGCCGCTGCCCAAACCGCGGTTAAGAAGGTCCATTCTTTGGGCTATACGGATGCTTGGGTTAAAGCAGTTAAATAAGAAAGGATGTCAGAATGAAAATAAAATACAAGGGAATAATCGTTGGGCTAGGATTGCTTTTATCGGCAACGTCGGCAATGGCTTTTGAAACGAAAGCAAAATACGCCCTCTTGATGGATGCGGATACCGGATATGTAATGTTGAACAAAGACGCAGATGTTGCCATGCCGCCTGCATCAATGAGTAAGTTGATGACGGCTTATTTGATCTTTGAACAGATTAAATCCGGTAAGTTGACCTGGGATACGGAATTTACGGTTTCGGAAAATGCCTGGCGCACGGGGGGAGTCAAAAGCGGTAGTTCGACCATGTTTTTAAAGCCGAATCAAAAGGTAAAAATTAAAGACCTGATTCGTGGTATTATCATCCAATCCGGGAATGATGCATGTATTGTGGCGGCCGAAAATATCGCTGGTTCCGAGGAAGTTTTTGCAGATTTGATGACACGAAAGGCTAAAGAATTAGGACTTAAAAATTCCGGTTTTAAGAATGCGACGGGACTGCCGCAGGACGGTCATGAAATGAGCTCTTTTGATTTGGCCCGGTTGGCTCAGGCACTTATTCGGGATTTTCCGGAATACTATCCGATTTATTCAGAAAAGGAATTTAAGTATAACGGAATTAAGCAAGGAAATCGCAATCCGCTGCTGTATGAAGTGGCCGGAGCGGATGGTCTGAAAACAGGACATACACAGGCCTCCGGATTCGGTTTGACTGGATCGGTTAAAACAATGGATGGTCGGCGTTTGATTATGGTTTTGAATGGTCTGAAAACAATGGCCGAACGCCGTGAAGAATCTAAACGTGTTATCGGATGGGGGGCCGGTTCTTTTGAAAATATCACGATGTATCATACCGGGGATGTTGTGGATAATCTGTCGGTTTGGCTGGGGACTCAAAAAACGGTTCCTGCCACGGTTAATCGGGATTTGACCGTGACGGTGCCGCGTGGGTTGCAACCGGACGTCCGAGCCGAAATTCATTATGAGCAACCGGTTTCGGCACCGATTAGTAAAGGTCAAAAATTGGGAACGATCATTGTTCGCGGTCCGGATAATCAGGCTCAAACGGCTGATTTGGTTGCGGCAGAATCGATTGAAAAAGTTGGTTATTTCGGTAAATTAAAAGCCGTTGTTTTATCGTGGTTCGGCAAATGACAAAGGGATTTTTTATAACTTTGGAGGGCGGTGAAGGAACGGGTAAATCAACCCAATCCCGCTTGCTTTCCGATTGGTTGATAAAACAGGGATTTACAACTGTTTTAACCCGTGAACCCGGGGGGAGTCCGGGGGCTGAGGAAATTCGGAATTTGCTGGTCAACGGGGACAAGGGACGATGGGATTCCTTGACGGAAACATTGCTGTTTATGGCGGCCCGGCGAAATCATCTGACAACGAAAATTTGGCCTGCCCTGGAACAAGGTCAAGTGGTTATCTGTGACCGTTTTTTGGACAGCACCTTGGCCTATCAGGGTTACGGATATGGGAAAAAGGATGATGTGATACACGGTATTCAAACGATTTATCATTTAATTGCCGGTCATTTTCATCCGGATTTAACAATTATATTGGATATTGATCCGGCTATTGGTTTAAAGCGCAGTTGTGCCCGTGCCGGAAATACCGAGCAACGTTTTGAATCGATGGATTTGTCATTTCATACCAATTTGCGTCAAGGCTTTTTGGATTTAGCCAAAACGGATAATCGGTATGTTGTGATTAATGCCGAACAATCTGTTGAAGCAATTCAACATGAAATTCAACAAGCGGTAAAGGAAAAATTAAAATATGGATTCACCGATTGAACAGATTGAAAAAGCGATTGCCTCCGGTAAAATAGGTGGATCCTGGTTGGTGACCGGTGGACAGATATATGAGCAAAAAAAATTTATTCAATCGGTTTGTTCTTTGCTGATGGGGGATACGGTTGATGTGGTAGAGGCCTTTCATCCGGATGTCAAGTGGATTGAATGCGGTCTGACTGAGGAAGCCAAGAAAGAAGTTCAGAAAAATATCTTAGCCGGGAAAGCCGTTGAGGATATGTCGGATTTATCGCGAAAACGCGAAATAACAGTTGAGGATATTCGGGCCGGTATTCAATTCCTCTCTTTAAAAAGTGCCCCTGATAAAAGTCGCATCTTGATTATCAATCCGGCAGATAAAATGAACGAAAATGCGGCAAATGCCCTTTTAAAAGCGTTGGAAGAACCGGCTGAGGGCAGCATCATTTTTTTACTGTGTCAAAATACGGGAAAATTATTACCAACCATTAAATCCAGATGTCGGAAAATAAAATTAAAACCGTTGAGCGAACCTGAAATGATTCAGGAAATTCAAAAATTATATCCGGCGTTGGAAGATGCTCCAACCGTTGCCCGATTGGCAGACGGTTCAATGGGATTGGCACGTGATATTTGCGAAAATGACGGGTTGGCACTTTATCGTCAAATGACGGATTTATTTGTGCCGACCGATCGGTTATCGGCGGAGGCGGTCAAATCTTTTGCCGGTATTTTAAATGATAATCCGATTGCTTATGATTTGGTTAAAAAATTTTTAATGGATTGGTTGGTGGATCAGGTGAAGCAATATGCTGTATCCTCTCCTTTTTTGGCTGAGGACTATTTGGATTTATATCAAGAAATTCATCAACTGTTTATTGATGTGGACCGTATTTACTTGGATAAAAAACAGGTTTTACAAACCGTCTTTTTCAAAATTGCCGGGGTATTGTCATGATAGATAGTCATTGCCATATCGGCTTAAATCAAACAGATATAACGGATTTATTATTACGTGCCCAGGCGGCCGGTGTGACGAATATGTTATCGGTAGCTTGTTCAGTGCCCGAGTATCCGGCATTGCTAAAATTGTTGGATACATATCCCATGGTATATGGTGCCTTCGGTGTCCATCCCGAGTATGCCGATACCATGCCCGATGATGCCGATGTGATACAAAAATTAACGGCCCATTCCCACTTGGTTGCTGTCGGAGAATGCGGATTGGATTACCATTACACCCCCGAAACAAAAGATATTCAAAGAAAAGTTTTTGAAAAGCATATAGAGTTGGCTCATCAGTTAAATATGCCTTTAATCATTCATACTCGTGAAGCGGATGAAGATACGATTGCCATTTTGGAATCGGCCGATCGGGCGGGATGGTTGTCTATGGGTGGGGTGCTCCATTGTTTTACCGGCTCTGAGCGTTTGGCAAAAAAAGGATTGACTTGTGGTTTGTATATTTCGGCATCGGGTGTGATTACCTTTAAAATGGCCGATGAAGTGCGTCGGGTTTTTCAATTGATTCCTTTAAATCGGTTATTGATTGAAACGGATTCGCCCTATATGGCTCCGGTACCGTATCGCGGTAAAATCAATGAGCCGTCATATTTGCCAAAAACAGCTGAAAAATTGGCCGAATTAAAGGGGGTTTCTTTGCAGGAGATCGAACAAATAACAGATCATAATTTTCAAGTATTGTTTCACATAACCAAAGGGGAATAGATTATGAAAATCAGAATATTGGGATGTGGTCCGTCTTATGGTGTTCCTTCACTCAATCGGGGATATGGGCTATGTGATCCGACAAATCCCAAAAATTTCAGATTACGCAGTTCTGTTTTAATTCAGGATAAAGGTATTAATATCCTGATTGATTCCGGGCCGGAAGTTCGTATTCAGTTATTAAAAGCGGGAAGTCCGAAACTGGATGCCGTTTTATATACACACGAACATTATGACCATATGGGTGGAGCCGATGATTTACGCACGGATTTGGCCGAGGGACAACCTTTGCCTGTTTATCTGTCCGATACGGCCATTCCCCATTTTAAAAATATTTTGGATTATTTATTTCGTCCTGATACGCAAAATAAAACTTTTGATATCCGTCGTATTCAACCTTATCATCCGTTTCAGGTTCAGGATATTAAGGTTTTACCTATTCCGCAGGTTCATGGTCATGGCTTATCAATGGGATATCGAATCGGTGATTTTGCCTATTCAACAGATGTTGTTCGGATGGAAGAACGGGCTTTTCAGGCTTTGGCTGGTGTTAAGGTTTGGGTTTTGGGGGTTGTGACACCGATTGAAAATGATAAACATATCAATGTGGATATGGCATTGAAATGGATAGAGCGTGTGCGTCCGCAACGGGCTTATTTTACCCATATGGGGGCTCGGATGGATTACGAAACATTATGTCGTACATTGCCGGATTACATTCGACCAGTCTACGATAATATGGAAATTGAAATAAAATAGGAGGTTTTGTATGGCCAAAAAATCGTATAATCCCATACCGCCGACCATGGACGAAGTGATGGCGTATTTGCAAACACAAAGCGGTCCCGTCACCAAAAAAGAACTCAACCGGGCTTTCGGTTCACATGGGGATAATCGGGCGAATATCAAAAAAATGATCCGGGATATGCGTGAAAAAGGATTGGTTCATACCGAACGCCGGGGCAAACGTATTATACTGGCCGATCGCTTACCGGAACGCGTTGTTGTGGAAGTGACCGGTATTGACTCCATGGGGGATTTAATGGCGCGCCCCTTAGAGTGGCTGTCAGATATGCCGGCTCCGCAAATCATTATTACCAAGGATAAGTTGTCGCCTGCGGCCGGTATCGGTGATGTTGTTCAGGTTGAAACAAAGTCAATCGGAAACAGGACTTATCACGCCAAAACCATTCGTCGGGTGACGGCCGGTGAAAATCATATGATCGGTGTTTATGAAAACGGGAAAGTCTATTCCGTTGATCGCCGCTTAAAACAAGCCTTTACTCTGGCGGGATTGCCGCATACACATACCTTAAAGAATCGGGATTTGGTTGTTGTAGAAATTCCACTGATACGGGTTAAAAATCCCCAAGCCATGTTTGTGAAACGCATTGGTGCGGCTGATGAACCGTTCGCGGCAACCTTGGTCTCAATCTATTTACATAATTTACCGGTTGCTTTTACTGAACAGGCCGAAAAACAAGCAAATAGGGCAACTGTTCCCCCTATGGATGCTGGACGGCAGGATTTGCGTGCTGTTCCGTTTGTGACAATTGACGGAGCCGATGCCCGCGATTTTGATGATGCCGTTTGGGCAGAACCGGACACGGCCGCTGATAATAAAGGTGGGTGGCATATTATGGTCGGTATTGCGGACGTCAGCTGGTATGTGCGTCCCGAAACAGCATTGGATATGGATGCTAGGTTGCGGGGCAATTCGGTCTATTTCCCGGATCGGGTTTTGCCGATGCTGCCGGAGGCATTATCCAACGGAGTATGCTCTTTAAAACCGAATGAACCGCGGGCAGCCTTGGTTTGCGAAGTTTGGATTAATGCAAACGGTTATAAAATTAAACATAAATTTTATCGGGCAATGATACAATCGGCCCGACGTTTGACCTATGATGAGGTTCAAGCTGCTATGGATGGTCAAACACCGATTGTCGGTTTGGAAAAGGAAATTGATTCTTTGGTCGGGGCGTATAAATCTCTTCAAATAAATCGTCAAAAACGGGGTGTTTTGGAAATTGATGTGCCTGAAAAACAAGTCATTTTGGATCAAAAAGGGCGAGTCCAAAAAATTCAGTTGCGTCAACAATTACCCAGTATGCAATTGATTGAAGAGTTGATGATTTTAGCTAACGTATCGGCGGCGGAAATTTTGGAAGAAAAAGGATCACCCGTTATGTATCGGGTCCATGATCGCCCTTCGGCAGAAAAAACAGAGTCATTATTGACGGCTTTATCTACGTTGGCACCAGGATCGAAATTGTCTCAAACGACTACGGCGGCTGAATTTAATGATATTTTAGCACATAACCGTGGAAAACCCTATGAAAAAACGATTAACGAACTGGTTTTGCGCAGCCAATCTCAGGCCGCTTATTCTCCCGATAATATCGGCCATTTCGGATTAGCCTTGACACGATATGCTCATTTTACTTCACCTATTCGGCGCTATGCCGATATTTTGGTGCACCGTTCATTGGTGAAAGCCTTAAAATTAGGGGAGGGTGCTTTGACGCCGGCTGAAACAAATACGTTTGAGGATACAGCCCATCATATTTCGGCAACGGAACGTCAGGCCGCAACGGCCGAATTGGATGCCGTTGACCGCTATATAGCCCTTTATATGCAGGATAAGGTCGGAAAATCCTTTAATGCCCGAATTACGTCTGTGACACCGTTTGGGGCTTTTATTGCCATTGAACCGTCGGGAGCCGAAGGATTTATCCCAATGCGGGGATTAACCGGCGATTATTATGATTATGAAGAATCCTTTCAACGGTTAGTCGGTCGCTCAACGGGAAGCGTCTATGCTTTGGGGGATAAAATTCGCGTTGTTTTGAAAGAATGTGTGCCCATTACCGGCGGATTGACATTTGCTGTCCTCCGATCCGACAAGCGCCAGCATCAGCCTCATGCGAAAACAAAAATTATTTATCGAAAAAGAAACCCTAACGCGTCCGCCGATCATGAAAACGATGGTAAAGCAGGTGATACATAGGATCCGGTTCCCATTCGCACTGTTGTTGAGGCGTGAGGCCTCGGGTGCTTAAAATATGAACGGCATCTGATCTGCCGGTCATGATGGCGTGTTTAGCAACATTCCAACCGCAGTTGTCGCAATGATTTAAAAATATTTGATTTGTTTGTTCCAGTGTCATGTAAAACACATCCGGATTTGGGTTATACAATGACATCATCAAGGGCGTCCATCCGCGATAACTATCTGTTGTGTTCGGATGAAAATAGGAATATATTGTTTTTAAAAAAGGAATATCCCGAGTATATAGAGCCGCCTTTACGGCTACTGGAAAACCGTGTTCATCAGTGGCAGATGAATGTGGATTTTCTTGTGCCAATCGTAAAAAATCCTGTTTGTCTTCCGGATAATAGATGGTATATAATATCCGTGTCGCCGGATCAGGCGAAAATATAATTTTGACATCGTTTGGAATTTTATGCATCTGCGTTCTATTTTAGTTGAAAAATATTTGTTTGTCAATTTTTTTATACAACCAAGATGTCCGACACGAATGAACACAAAAAAAATCCCACAGCAAATACCGTGGGATTTTTTCTTTTTTATGATTAATAATCATCATTTGAAATAACGGTTGATGATTTTTTCACATCCTTATTGGGTCGTAATTGAATCGTCGGAATGGTTTGAACCACCGCTTCATATAAATTCTTTAATGTTTTGGTGTATAGGTGATCCGCATAGGGGATGCGCCGATATTGCACATCTACAAACTGGTTTGTACTTAATTGCTCGGACAACATTTCAACACCGTTTTCATCAACAATCTCATCCCGGCCGCCTTGAATAATCAGACCGGATGACGGGCAGGGAGATAAAAAGTTAAAATCGTATGTATTTGTCGGTGGCGTCACAAAAGTAAAACCTTTGATTTCCGGTCGGCGCATCAATACCTGTGCGGCAATCCAGGCCCCGAAAGAATAACCGACGACCCAGCATTGGTTGGCCTCGGTATCCTGACTTTGCAACCAATCTAACGCTACAATGGCATCAGCCAACTCCCCGACACCGGTTCCGTCAACCTGACCTTGCGAATATCCGACACCACGGTAATTAAAACGCAGAACCGAAAATCCCATATCAACAAAGGCTTGAAACAAGGCATACGTGACCCGATTATTCATCGTTCCCCCCTGGGTTGGGTTGGGATGTAAAATCAGAACCAGTGGTGCTCGCGGACTTTCCGCCCGATGAAAACGCCCCTCTAATCGACCGACGACACCATTAAAAAAGACTTCTTCCATGGAATTGCTCCTTTGTAAAACAAATGATTAAAGATAGTCTATAATATTTTTTATCCGAATGCAAGATTTTTGTTGACTTTCTTCTTAAAAGGCTGTATAACGACACACGGTTATGGCGGAATAGCTCAGTTGGTAGAGCAGAGGAATCATAATCCTTGTGTCGGGGGTTCGAATCCCTCTTCCGCTACCAAATATCATTTAAGCCCTTGGAAACAAGGGCTTTTTTGTTGCCTAAAATGCTGATTTTCAGGTGGGACACAGGGGTGGGACACAATACTGGGACACTGCGCAAAATAAAAACAATTTGGGGAATTGTTTTTATGCGCAAAGCAATGAAACACAATGAGCAAAATGGCAATGCAGGCGAATTGATGTTGGAATTGGTATTAAAAACAGAGTCAAAAATCACCCTCATTTTGAAGTAGATTTATCGGAAGATTAATCATTTTTTAACAAATCTATATCTTTCTCATCATGAATATTCCTATCTTTCCTTTATCATTGTATCCCAGTTCTCGGGTTTGATAACCTTTACATGGTTGCCCCATGTATAAAGGTGCCAATCCATCTCCAATGCACCACCTGCACGGAATTTAACCGTTAACGTCCCGTCATCATTGTGAATCATCTCCTGTTTTGGATGAAATTGATATTCTGAAGCACTTTTGGCCACATCCTTATCAAATAACCATTCTACATCAAACGGTTCTTCGTGGAATATGCCAAAGGATTGTGACATAAACTCCTCTAAAGAGAAGTTCTCATCACGGGTAAAGTAATCATCTTGGACTTTTACATCCTTTATACGACTGATATTAAATGTATACATCTTTGAATGCTTTACATTCCACGCAATCAGGTATGGTTGATTACCATAAACAAAACCATATGGCCAAACAAGTTTTTCAGTTCTCGCTTCTTTACTCTCATAAGAAATAATAATCGCCTGACAACCAAGAATAGCAGTCCGTAGTGTTTCCATTAACTTCTTATCCACACGGACTTTTGGGCCCGGGCGAAAGGCATACTTTTCGGATTCAAATATCATTTCAGCATCCGGTTCATATTTGTTCAAAAGTGGTCTTGCCATGCCGGCCTTAATTTTATTTAACAATCGGTCAAGGTTCTCGCTATCCTCTGGAGATTTCTCTTTCATTAAGCGAATTGCACGCTCTAATGAATGAAGTTCCGGAAAATTGACGGAAATATGTTGATTCACAGTTTCCGGCGGAATACGCCATGACTTTCTGTTACCTGAACCTTTAATTTCAATTAATTGTGGAAATTGTTCCTTAATTGCTTTCACATAGCGGATAGCAGTTCTTTTATCTACCTGATACAATTCCATGATTTTTGATAGGTTAACACCTTCCTCAGAGGTTTGCATTCTTGTAACAATATCCATTAAAAGGCCTATTTTATTATATGACATTATATTCCTCCCTGTTGTTTTTAACACCTTATAACAAATCAAAACAAATTGCAAGAGATTAGTGACAAAACCTGTCACCATGAGCACTTCGGTATATTGACCTTATATGGTATTTCCTGTATTTTATTGGTGTCTTTAATTTTTGATGAAAGGAGTATCTATGCTAGAAATTTTAGGATTTATAGGCATATTTTTTGTCACATTCATGGTAAGGGAGTTTTATAAGTACTTCATGTTATTTTGTCTTGCATTATTTGGATGTGGTATTTTATTCGAAATTGAGGCCTTATGCACATTCTCATTAACTGTTCTGTTTGTTTCACTTATCTGCTTATTATCAATAAACAACGGCAATTCATCAGGAGGAACTATACCGGACCGAGGCGTGTCTTCAAGCGATTTACATGGTGACTAAGATTAAGGATATCCGGTTATAAAATCAACCTGATTTTCTTCGTTTATAAAAGGGATTGTCGTATTCAGAATGAAACTGTGATATTTAATATTTCAAAGGTGCAGCAATTAAATCCTATCATAGCTGGGAAAATGTTTTTTAGAACATTAAATTATGAAAAAGTCATTCAATATTATAAAAAACTTTTCTAAATTATACCGAAAATAAAAACGATTTTTTTGATTCTTTGTTGTAGAAATTTCATTTGTTTCATATGAACTAATTGATTTTTTTTATCAATAGCATTTAAAATTATTTTCATGACAAAAAGTCATTGACTTTCGGTCAATAATGTGATAGACCGGGTTCATCAGGAGGATTTACATAATGACCAAACGTCAGGAAGACGCCCTTAAAACCAAGCAAAAATTATTGGATATTGCCACGGATTTTATTATGAGGGGGGACTTCAATAATTTAAAGGTTGAGGATATTACCAGGGCCTGTGGTTGCGCCAAAGGCACTTTTTATGTTTATTTCAAAAATAAAGAGGCCCTCAGCTGTGAAATTTGTCGAGATTTGTTTAATCGAATTGCTATTCGGTTGCAACAGATGAAGAATAAAAATTTTATTGAACGGATGGAACATTATTTCGTCAGTTTTATGCAGGAAGTAGAACGTTACGGTATCAATATCTGTCGTGAGTGGATCCGCAATGTCATTGATCCGAAAGTCGCCGGGGACGGATGGGATAATTCCAAATGGCAATTTGATATTGATATGTTAAGGGAAATTTTAAATCAGGCTATCCGGGATAATGAATTAAAGCAGGATACTCCCGTTGATTTGTTGACGTATATTATTATTTCCGAATTATATGGTATGATGACGTGTTGGTGTATGTCTGACGGTATTTTTGAACCGAAAGACTGGACAGCGTCTATTTTTAAAACCCAAATGATTCCGGTTTTTGAAAAATATATAAAAGGAAAATGATATGAAAAAATTTTTGTTGGTCGTTTTAATAATGTCAATACTTTTTATGGGAGGTCAATCTATGGCAATTACGGTCAATATCTATTACACCGGGGAAAACGGCAACGCTCGAAAGTTTGCAGAAGAAATGGAGCAAAGCGGAACCGTGGATGCTATTCGGGCCGAAGAAGGCAATAAAAAATACGAATACTTTTATCCGAAAAATGATCCGGAAACAGTGCTTTTGATTGACAGTTGGGAAAGCCAAGAGGCAATAGACAGGCATCATACAACACTGATGATGAATAAAATTACAGAACTGCGCAAAAAATACGATTTACATATGCGCGTAGAACGCTTTATTGAGGATGAAACGATCCCTGACCAGGATCAAAACTTTATCAGGAAATAACCGAAGGGGGAACATGAAAAAATTTTTATCAATCATTTTAATGACAACTGCTATTTTTATGGGGGGACAATCTATGGCAAATGCTTTAAATGCGGAACAAAAATCTATTGCAGAGGTGGCGGCATATGCAGCCAGAGGAAATCAAGAGGGATTAAAAAAAGCCATTATCAAGGGACTTGATAATGGTGTCCCGGTCAATACTTTTAAAGAAATCCTGGTGCAATCATATGCTTATTGTGGATTTCCACGGAGTTTGAATGCCTTGGGCACTTTAATGCAAACGGTGGAAGAACGCGGCAACAAAGATAAATTGGGACAAGAACCAGGCCCGAAACCACAGGGGGATTCCTTAGCCTATGGCACAGAAAACCAAACGAAATTGGTGGGGGGGCCCGTTAAAGGTAAGTTGTTTGACTTTGCACCGGCTGTTGATGAATATCTGAAAGCCCACTTGTTTGGTGATATTTTCGCCCGTGATAATGTGGATTGGAAAACACGGGAATTGGCAACAATTGCGATGCTTGCCGCCCGAAATGGTGTGGAAAGCCAATTGGATGCCCATATTGATATCGGTAAGCATAATGGCCTGACTGATGAAGAAGTAGCAGAAATTAAAGCAATTGCCGACAAAACAGGAAATGACAGCCTATTGTTCGGTTTTGGGGAAGAGAATCCTTATGGTAAATATTTTACGGGGAAAAGTTATTTAAAACCGATTACCACAACAAATGGTGTGCCGATGTATAATGTGACCTTTGAACCGGGGTGTCGCAATAACTGGCACATTCATCACAAAGGCGGACAAATTTTGTTGGTCACCCAAGGACGTGGATATTATCAAGAATGGGGTAAACCTGCACAAGAACTTCATCCCGGTGATGTTGTTAACATTCCGCCTGAAACAAAACATTGGCATGGGGCGGCCAAGGACAGTTGGTTCACGCATATTGCCGTTGAAGTGCCTGTAAAAGACGGTTCAAACGAATGGTTGGAACGTGTATCCGATGAAGAGTATGATAAATTGAGGTAGCATTATGAAAAAATTATTCACATTTATAATGGCTTTATTCACAACTTTTACGACCGGAGCAAAGGAGATAGATATGTCAAATGCAAAAGTATTAGTGGTTTATTTTTCCCGAACGGGGGATCAATATAGTGTCGGCAATATTACCAAAGGCAATACAGCCATTATGGCTGAAATGATTGCGGATTATACCGGTGGAGATTTGTTTGAAATCAAATTAAAAAATGATACTTATCCCGCAGAATATACCCCATTAACAGAAGCTGCCAAAAAAGAAAAAAATGAAAACGCCCGTCCGGAAATTGCGGCAGATGTGGATAATTTTGATGCCTATGATACCATTTTTGTGGGAGGCCCTGTGTGGTGGAGCGATTTACCGATGGCCGTTTATACATTTATTGAAAAACACAATTGGTCAAATAAAACAATCATTCCGTTTACAACCCATGAAGGGAGCGGTTTGTCATCCGTTCCACGCAATTTAAAAAATGCCACCAAGGCGAATATGCTGGATGGATTGGCCATCTATGGACATGTGGCACAAAATGAACCAGATGAAGCCCGCACCGAAGTCAATACATGGCTTAAAAAAATTGGTTTTAAGAAAGGAGAATAAAATGATTAAAAAAACAGTTTTAACAACAGCGGCAGCTTGTATGATGAGTGTGGCGGTACAGGCAGGAGAGGTTCCCTTTATTACTTTAAATAATGGCACAAAAATCCCACAATTCGGTTTGGGGACCTATCATTTGGCCGAAGGTGATGAAGCGTATAATTCGGTGTTGACGGCCCTTAAAAACGGGTATCGTCATATTGATACGGCACATGCTTATCAAAATGAACGGTCGGTCGGGAAAGCCATTAAAGACAGTGGTGTGCCCCGTGAAGAAATTTGGGTAACTTCTAAACTCTGGCCCAATGAATATGGGAAGCCAGAAGCATTAGATAAAATGTTGCAACGGTTAAATTTAGAGTATATTGATTTGGTATACTTACACCAACCGATTGGGGATTATAAAGCCGGCTGGAAAACTTTGGAACAAGCATTAAAAAATGGTAAAGTAAAAGCCATCGGTATTTCGGATTTTGATGCCAAAGATGAGTTATATGATGACATTTTGGCTTCTGCCGAAATTAAACCCCAAATTATGCAAATTGAATGTCATCCTTATGCTCAACGCAAACATTGGCAAGAACGTTTGAAAAAAGATGGAATTGCCCAAGAAAACTGGTTTCCGTTAGGCGGTCGTGAAAGCAATGGGGAAATCCTACGTGATAAGACGTTAAACGAAATCGGTAAAGCCCATAATAAAACGGCGGCCCAAGTTATTATTCGTTGGCATTTGCAAGAAGGGTTTATTGTGATTCCGGGGACATCAAATCCTGACTATATTAAAGAAAATATAGATGTGTTTGACTTTGAACTGACGGATAAAGAAATGGAACAAATCCGGGCTCTTAATCAAGAAAAGCGTTATTTTACCATGCCCTATGAACAACAAGTTGAATTTTTGGGTAATTGGAAACCTGCTGACTAAGGAGAATAAAAATGACACAAAAAACATATTATTATCGGTTTAATAAATTTGATAACACTTTTTGGGCCGCGGTATTGGCATTGATTTTGGCAGTGGCCTTCGGTTATTATGGCCTGTGCCTGTGGGAATTGTTTTTCCTGACCGTATTGATATGGGGGTATAAACATTTTGGAATTCCGGCTATTACCATTACGGATAAAGATATCAAAATCGATTATTCACGCCCGATTGCCTGGAAAGATATTCAAAAAGGGGAAATAAAAGAAGTGTCTTTATGCGGTCAAAAAATGAAGATATTAAGTCTGATTCCCAAAACGGGGATTGCATACCGTTATACCTATATGCAAAAACACAATGCCCATTTTGGTCCGTTTCCAATTCCGCTGTATGGTATTTTATCGCCGGCAGATGAACGGGAAATTATTGATATTGTCCGCCAAAAAGTAGCTGTTAAATAGAAAGGAAAATAAAATGTATGATATTTTAAACACAATCAATGGCCCTGCCGATGTTAAAAAGTTAAGTGCTAATCAATTGGAACAACTGGCATCCGATATTCGGGAGGCCTTGTTTAATCGCCTGACAAAAATAGGGGGGCACTTCGGTCCTAATTTTGGTATTGTAGAAACTGAAATTGCGATGCACTATGTGTTTGATTCACCGCGGGATAAATTCGTTTTTGATGTATCGCATCAGAGTTATCCGCATAAAATGTTGACGGGGCGCAAAGCCGGTTATATTGCGGATGAACATTTTAGGGAAGATTCCGGCTATACCAATCCAGATGAAAGTGCACATGATTTATTTAATGTGGGACATACATCAACCTCTATATCTCTGGCAAGCGGTTTGGTCAAAGCACGGGATTTAAAAGGTGAAAAATACCATGTGATTGCCTTGATCGGGGATGGCTCCCTGTCGGGGGGAGAAGCGTTAGAAGCCTTGGATTTTACGGGTTCAGAAATTCATTCCAATTTTATCATTATCGTAAATGATAACCAACAATCTATTGCCGAAGTGCACGGAGGCTTATATCAGAATTTGGCCGAATTGCGACAGACCAAAGGAAAAAGTGCCAATAATTTCTTTAAAGCATTGGGATTGGATTACATTTATGAGGAAAACGGGAACGATATTGGAGCCATGATTAAAGTGCTTGAATATGTGAAGAACGTTGATCATCCGATTGTCGTGCATATTAACACGCAAAAAGGAAAGGGGTATAAAATTGCCGAGGAAAATCGTGAAGCTTGGCACTGGTGCTTGCCGTTTGATCGGAAAACGGGCAATTATACCGTTTCTTTTCCGGATGAAAGTTATACCTCGCTGACGACAGAATATATTTTTAGTAAAGCCCAAAAAGATAAAGATTTTGTTTTTATCACACCGGCGATGCCCAATCTTTTTGGACTAAGTCCGGATTTGCGCTCAAAAATGGGAGTGCAGTATGTGGATACAGGCATTACCGAAGAACATGCAATTGCCATGGCTTCGGGAGTGGCTAAGGCTGGCGGCAAGCCTCTTGTAGGGACGGCGGCTACCTTTATCCAACGCACTTATGATCAGGTGTCTCAGGATGTTTGTCTCAACAATAATCCGGTGACGATTTTGCTCAACTTTGCGTCAATTGACGGGCTAACGGATGTGACACATTTGGGGATTTTTGCGCTGTCGGCTTTTTCCAACATTCCGAATTTGGTAATGCTGGCTCCGACTTGTAAATCGGAATACCTGAATATGCTGGATTGGTCGGTGGATCAAAAAGATCATCCCGTCATGATATTGATGCCGGGAAATGCTGTGACGGACAGACCAGTTGATAGAGATTTTACCCTGAATACCTTTAAGGTAGAACAGTCGGGTAAAAAAGTGGCAATTTTGGCTTTGGGCGATTTTTATCAACGCGGGGAAGAATTGGCAAAAGAAATTGAAAAGGATTTGGGTTTTGAACCAACGCTGATTAATCCTCGTTTTGCCAATGGCTTGGATGAACAGGTATTAACCGATCTGCAAAAAAATCACGATTTGGTTATAACCCTGGAAGATGGTATCTTGGATGGCGGTTTCGGACAAAAGGTTGCGACTTTTTATGCTGATAAGAATATGAAAGTTAAGACTTATGGCCTGAAAAAAGAATTTTACGACCGCTATGATCCGAAAGAGTTGTTAAAACAACTGGGAATGACACCATCCCAAATAATTGCAGATATTAAAAAATTAATCAAATAAAGGAGAATATACTTATGAAAGTATTATTAATTAACGGATCCCCGCATCAAAACGGATGCACTTGGACGGCTTTGAACGAAGTAGCCCAAACGTTGATTAAAAACGGTATTGAAACCGAAATTTTTCATATCGGAATTAAGCCGATAGCCGGCTGTATCGCATGCCGAAAATGTGCCGAACAAGGAAAATGTGTCTTTGATGATGTTGTCAATCAAATCGGCGCCAGGTTAGATGAATTTGATGGCATTATTTTAGGCTCACCGGTTTATTATGCCGGTCCCAGCGGTCAAATGTGCTCTTTTTGTGACAGGTTGTTTTTTGCCTATGGGAAAAAGATGATCGGCAAATTGGCGGCTGCGGTTGTATCTTGTCGGCGGGGTGGGGCAACGGCTTCCTTTGACCGATTGAACAAATACTTCACCATCAATAAAATGCAGGTTGTCGGCTCGCAATACTGGAATCAGGTGCACGGCTTCACGCCCGA
>JAFTEW010000023.1 GCA_017453485.1 Alphaproteobacteria bacterium
CTTATTCACATATCACAATTCAATTGTTTTTTCTGATTATAATGGATTATGTCTCTTTTCCTTAATGTCCAATAACCGGTAATTTATCCATCCGAGTTATAGTCTGGGCATTTCCCACTTATCATTTCACCATTTTCAAATAGAACTTCTGCTAAAATTTCATTGGAACCATCCGGATAATAGGCAATCGCCGGTCCGGTTGTTTTTTCATCGGTTAAAACATATTCCCACATTTTGATACCTTTTAAATATGATATTTTTTTTACTAATTTTCCATCTTCTTCAATAAATTCAATTTTCCAAGAATTATCTGGATATTCATATAGATATATATGATCCGATATTTTTTTTAGTGGGAATGATTGGCCATTTATTTGAACTGAAAACTCTGCTGTTAAAACTGAGCAATCTATTTTTTTTGCATTCCAAACATGCGATAGTTTTTTAAAAGGAATCTCTGTCCTTGAGATAACGTGATGATCTTGATCATAATCCAAACAAATAATTTTTTCAGCAAATCCGACCTTATTATGTCTGATAGGTTCTAATTTATATTCTACTTCCGCATAAATATCGCCATTATCATTAAATAATTTGGCTGGACCATCTCTATAACCATATTTTAAGGTATATTCTCCTGTTTTTTTACCATTTTCATAGTAAGTTTCTTTAAAAAATCCATTGTCAGATTTCAAGAATACGCTTTTTGAGCCATCTTCATATTCATGTTCAAAAACGGAATCACTGATTTGAGTCAACGGAATATTTTCAAATTTTTCATTTTTGATCTGATCTAGCATATCAACACTGACAGAATCCCGGGTAACATAGTCAACAACGGCATCCGATAAAGTGACAACATCCAATATTCCCGCCTGACAGGTAAATGGGGAAAGTAGCCCTAACAACATGAAAATAAAATTTTTTTTCATTTGTTTTTCCCTCTCCAAAACGATCGGATTAAAATAAGGGCAACACCGATACAGATTGCGCTGTCGGCAATATTAAATGCCGGCCAATGATATTGCCCGATATAAAAGTCCAGAAAATCAACCACAGCCCCCAAACGAATGCGGTCAATCACATTGCCAACGGCTCCACCCAGAATAAGAGCCAAACCGATTCGGGTTAAGCGATCTTTTTCGGAACGAAGCCAGAAACATATTCCCAAACAAATAAACAAAGCAAAACCGGATAATATCCATGGCATTAGAGGTGAATCCGAAGTTAAAAATGAAAAACTGACACCTTTATTAAAAGTAAGGACAAGATTAAAAAACGGTGCTAATGAAATAACGCCACCGGCCATCAATCCGGATAAAATGAAAGCCTTTGATAATTGGTCCAATAACACGGTCAATAATACAATAACGTATATCATGCCCCCTTATATAAACCAAATAAATGGAATTGTCACTCTTTTTTTATTTCTTTTTTCAAAAAGTGTGTTATAATGCACTCATGAACACATTAAAACGTCCCGAAATGAAACTGGCAAATACCAAAGTTTCCGAAAAAGATATGATTTATTTTTCTTTGGGTTTAGAAGCCGAAGATTATATTTTGCCGTCTGAACGGGATAATTATTTATCGGACCCGCGGGCTGTTCGGTTGGTTCAGGATGTCCGGGCCGGTAAAGATCTTTCCGGTATGGATTTTTCCGGTATTAATCTGAAAGGGGCAGATATATCTGGTGGTCATTTTGCCGGATCGTCTTTTAAGGGGGCCATCTTTTATCAAACTGATGCCCATGCTGCTGATTTCAGGGATTGTGATTTTTCAGAGGCTTATTTTGAAGATTCAGATTTTTCACAGGCTGTTTTAACCGGTGCCGATTTTAGAAAAACATACTTGCGGAAATTAAAAACAGACGATGCTCAAATGGATCCGGATTTAGAAAAAAGATTGTCCACCATGGAGTTCTTGATTCAAAAAATTGAATCGGGTGAAATTGATATTCATTGCTTGACTCGTTCTGAATTAATGTGCCTGGATTTACGGCGTTTGGATATGAGCAAGATCGACGTTTCGGATATGGACTTATCTATGTTTAATTTAGAAGGGGTGAATCTGCGGGGCGTTTATATCAATCCGCTTCAAAAATTGAGCATGGATCAATGGCAAAAAGATTTATTGGCGGTTGAACAATTGAATGAAAGAAAGTTGAAAGAGGAAATTTTAAACGTTGTAAAAAGTAGTCAAAAAGAATTAAACTCTTACATTAAAAATCAAATACAAATAAATGAAATTAAATCAAAAAATAATGATAGACCAAAAATAAAACAGGATGAATTCGAACGTCCCCAAAAACCTGATATCATTAAACCAAAACCGGTGGAAATCCCAATGACAGATAAGCCGAACAATATCATGACGCCCCATAAATTAGGGGAACAAAAAAGAGCATTATCCCCCAAACAGAAAAAAAACAAGAATAGGACCTAATCAATGTTTTTTGATTTTTTTGATACAAAATATATATCACGTCGTAATTCGCTTAAATGGTGGGGATGGCGGGCATTGGCCGGAATTATGATATTGTGGATTTTGTATCTGTTTGTTTTACCGCTATCAATTTGGTTGAATCCAATAAATAGCGATACAATCGGAACCATTTATGGTCGTTTTTGGGGAAGAACTCTGACCGATAATTTATTCTTCCCGTTGGTATCCGGCTGGCAGTGGTTTACGGATTACGTGTTTCGCGAGCCGAAACACTATACATGGGACAGTTTTTTTGCTTGGAAATTACCTCTTGTCCCGACGTTTTTGTTTTTTATGTATGAATTGTGGCTGTTCGTTTTGAATCCTTATACATTTGCCGATCAAACGTTCGGTAGTGGTCACGAAGCCAGAGATGATGAAGTAAAACGGATGGGCTTGTTTGACGGTAAGTATTTGTTTCTGGGAAACTATGGGCCAAGAAATAAAAAATTAAAATTACCGGATACTCGTTCTGTATTTTGTATTGGTATGCCCGGTAGCGGAAAAACAACCGGTGTTGTGGTGCCAGCCATTTTGGAAATGGATAATGCCAGTTTGATTATCAATGACCCAAAGGGGGAGTTGGCTCGTTTAACCAGTGGTTATCGAGCCACAAAAGGACCTGTTTTTATGATGAATTGGGCCGGCGTTGACGAGCCGGAAAAAGGAATCAGATGGCCATGCTGGAATCCAATCGGTGGTGGTAATCTGCCACCGCTTCATGCCGGACGTGAAGGATATATTGATACTCTGATATCTTTCCTAATTCCGGACGGACCGACCGGTGCGGATCCGTATTGGACCAAAGCGGGCAGGGGATGTTTAACCGGTTTGACGGGCTATTTATGCGGTAAGGTTGAACAAGCCCGTGCAAATGATTATTTTGTATCGCGCCTGACAGAAGGACAATTAGATGATGAAGATTACGTGGTTTTATTATCCTATTACAAATCAATGCGTGATTTTCCGGAAGTAATAGCGGCTATTAAAAATGCCGAAAACAAGTCTATTACGAAAGATAACTACTTACCGATTGGTAAGTGGGATCCGATTCCTCAAAGCTGGCAAGGGGCAGAAGATGCTTGTTTTGCAATGTTATTGGATATTATTACGAACTCTCAAATACGGATTAATGAAGAGTTGGCAGAACGACGCCGTATGGGTGATCCGTCGGTTATGATGACTGATGCCTGGAAAATTTTATTGGATGAGGTCGTATTGGAAACGGCCTACTACGGATACGGCCGCCGAACGCTTTTAGAATTAAATCAAATTGCCGGTCTTCCGGATAAACAACGTGGTTCAGTGATTTCAATGGCTTTATCAGGAGTTAATCTGTTTAAAAATGCTGCCGTTCGGACAAGAACCAGCATGAACGATTTTAACTATGATCAATTACGCGGCATGAAAAATTCGGAAACAGGGGAATATGAACCGATAACGGTCTACATGTCTGTCCCGTATGAAGACTTGAATTCTTCTATTTTATTAAGCACTTTATTCATTAATATGGCAACCGGTTAGTTGATGGAACATGGCCCGAACAGCGGGACAAGCGGACCTTACCCGATGGGGTTTATTTTGGATGAATTTCAACATATGCCGTCTTTACAGAGTATTTCCGATGGGATTGTCTTTGGTCGGGCCAAACAAAATATGTTCTTAGTTTCCGTTCAGGATTGGCATCAGATTTCGGCCAAATACGGTCAGGAAACAACCGATGTTATTTTAAGCTCGTCTGCTGTGAAAATTGTTAAACGGCAAAATAATCCGGAAACACGAAATGTATTATTAAAAGGCTTACCTAAATTAACCAAAGTTCTCCATTCGTATAGTTCTGATGTAAGCCGTATCGGTCCTTTTTGGAGTAGTGGTCAGATGAAAAAATCGCTTTATAATTTCTACCACGAACAATCCCATAAAATTAAAATCCAACCGGATAGTGTCGTCGGTGGGGCCGGTATTTTGTCTATGGCCATAGATAAACAATTGGTTTTATATTCAGGCCATTTACGCCTGCCAATTCGGGCCAAAACACCGCTTTGTTATAAATGCAAACCGTATAGTGATATGTGTAAAATGCCTCCTGCACCACAAATGCCGGATTATATTAATCATGATTCTAATTTGGCGCAGGCAATTTCGACGGTTCAAATAGGTAATTGAAAATAATATATTTTCTTTTCTTTTTATCCTCAAAATTTGACAGAATACGGGTTATATGATATACTGTCCTCTCTTCTATGTGGATATATTATGTTAGAATATTCAGAAATTATACAAAAAATTAAAGCCGGACGGCATTCTTTTCGTGATCAGGATGGAGATACTTTGCTGCATAGCCTGATAAAATGCGAAGAGCAAAAAACTGTTCCCGTAGAGCCGGCGATAGTCCTGCTATCTAAACATCCGGAATTTGCGAATATAAAAAATAAATTCGGTCAGATCCCATCGGATTTATTTGACGGTTGGCAATTGCATACACACTCTTCAAATCGTCCGCTACGACGATTGCTCTATCCATTTATTGATGATCCTATTAAAAAAGAACATCTGGAAAAATCTATCTATATGTCTTTTATTGAACAATTAGCACATTCGGATGAGCGGGAACACGATTATCGGATTATTTCTTCTGATGAAGCCGATACGTTGTTAAAGCATCCGGTTGTCTTATTATTTTCGGGGCGGGGCAATTATGCTTTGCCGCTTATCAGTGGTTTTGCCCGTAAATTCAGAAAAACATTAGGGATACTTCAAACGGAATTATCAAAGGTTAAAATAATATCCGTGCGCTATCCGGGAAATAATCGGGACTTATGTAATGATTATATGATTTCCCATCAACAGACACCGGATAAACCGGAAAATGATCATCCGCTCCTTTATGTTATTCCGTTTGTTGAACGATATTTACGGCCGATGTATTTGGATGAGTATGGCCGAAAAAAATCTTTATCACAAGTCATGAGGCATATGCGGCGTTTAAATTTGGTCGGATACAGTTATGGATCCGGTGTTATTCAATTCTTGTCTGAAGTATTGACACAAGATATGTTGGAAAACGGTTTTAATGAAAAAGAAGTTATTAAAGCCCAATCCCAGATTTTGGCTTTTCATATTGCACCGGATTTGAACAGATATCATTATCGAAATTATTTTCGTTCTTATCATTTATTAAATATGCAGGACGATGTTGTTTTTGAACCGCTTCGGGAATTATTACCCCAAACAAAATCCGAAAATTGGCTCATTGGCAAAACATTTTTCGGTCGTCAGAAAAATCACCAAATACTTTTGATTAACACATTGGAAAATAATACCGAGCATGCACCGCACCACATTGGAACTTATTCCAATCCGGTTAATGAAGCACAAAAAATAGCCATTTCTTGGGAAAGATCTATTCTGTTTAACGGAATAAATAATTCCATTCAGAATGAGGGGACAAGTGGATTTATTCCTTTGCCGCAAGATTTGGAGAAAATTCCGGATAAATTACTGTTTATGAAACAAAAAAATATGCCTTTCCGGATAAAGATTGCTCAATATCAACAGCAAATATCGGCTGCCGAAAAAATCAGATTTACAAATACCATCCGACAAAGAGAGTAGGGGAAAAATACCCTCACTTATACGGTGCCAATAAATCCAACCAAATTTGTGGGGCATCAACTTCGTCAAAGTAGGTTTCTAAAAAATTGACAAGGGTTCTATGCCTTTGTTCAATACATCTACGCCCCGGTACCGTCAAAGCCATATCACGCAATCGAAACAATTTTTCAAAAAAATGGTTTACAACAGGTCCACATTTTGTTTGTTTATATTTTTCGGCATCCATTTTTACTGGTAAACATTCAGGATCAAAGAAAGGTTCTCCATTTTTAGAACGATAAGCACGATATTCAATACAACGAATAATGCCGACTAAACCGCTCCCATCCGCCATATCTGCATCAGAAACAATTTTGCCTTCTATGCTCTTGGGCATAATACCGCTCAGGCGTTTGCTGTATCCGATTGTTTTAACAATTTCAATACACTTATTGATAAAAATATCATTAAATCCTGAACCAGCCAATATACGATGGGTATTTGTTAACAATTGTGCACTTTCTTCACCAAATAATTTATAATCATCACAATCATGCAACAAAGCCGCAGCAGCAACCAAATCACGATTAGCCTCGGGAATTTCATTACAAAAGTTCATAGCCAAATCATAAACACGAAAAATGTGTTTGTCGTCATGGCCACCAAAGTTATTGCCAAACAATTCGGAAACAGATTCTTTTATATATTCAATGCCTGTCGTCATAATACCTATCCTTACATTTTATCGCCATCTATTGTGATTCCGCCCGGTGTTCCTAGGGTTGCCAATATCCAGATTACACACATTATGACTATTCCAACTATTATAGCTAAAAAACTTTGAAATACTGCACCGATTGCAAAACACGCCCACATTAGAATAAACCAAAACATATTATTACAGACCTCTTATTTGTTGAACACAAGAAGATAGTATCATAACAACTATTCAAAATCAATATCCCTCAAAACCAGTA
>JAFTEW010000024.1 GCA_017453485.1 Alphaproteobacteria bacterium
CCGTCGGGGTTCACAAATATACCATTCAATACTTGATTTCCGATGTATTAACACGGGATGCTTCGGTTGCCGATATAGTGTTCTCTGTGACGGGGGATGCTTGGCCGTTGCCGATTGAACGGCTAACGGTATTGGTGACTTTTCCGAAAAGAATGACCATTTATACGCGCGAATTTTTATTTGGAACCAATAATCAATCCATTCCGGAAAACGGTCGTGCCATGCAGGATATAACGGGGGTTGTTTTGTATCAGACGACGCATCCCTTGCCGGCTTATGCAGATGTACGGATTCATATGGTTTTGGATGCTCGACAAATACCGGCGGCAACGAAAGATATCCCTTATGACGTTATCATCGGCGGCGGTTATTTGTTGGTTTTGGCCTTCTATGTTTTTCTATCTATTATGGTTTGTCGGTATCGGCGTTGGAAAAATGTATTGTTGAGCGGGCGAAAAATAAATCCGTTTTTATGGCGCAGTATTATTTCTTTTGCTCTTTCCGCCGACGAGCGACGGTCGGCTTATACGAATGTAATTGAACAACAGTCACAATTAAACCGTTTTCCTTGGGTGCAGTATATTTTGGCTTTTTTACGATTTAACAAAGAATACATCCTCGGTATTCTGTTGCTGATGTTCGGGCTTCATTTTTCGGCGGCATATCGAGACACTTCATTATCCCCCGCAGTGTGTATTTTTGTTATTGGTTGCAGTTTGGCCGGGTTGATGATTATTCACTATTTCGGGACAAGAATTGAATTGTTGCGCCTGCGTCGGTTGTTTGCTGATGAATTATTATCTGCTCCACGCGGTTTAAATTTGGCACCACGGGATATTCCACCCTATTTTATACGGGCGGTTTGTTTGGGATTTGGATCCGCATGGGCGGACCGTTTAATCGCCAATAATCCGGCGTATCGGAAATTAGATTTTTTGCAAGGGAGAGAAAATGAATAAAAAGGCCATCTGTGGAATTATGTTAATAGGGCTTTGTCTTGGCATAAAAGGAAAGACACAGACGTCTCCGGCATTAGATACGATTTTATCCCATATTTCCCAGGGGATGGAAATTCCACGGGAAGTGATTAAAACTGCCGACCGGGAGAAAAATCCCCTAATGAATCAGATTGATATCGTTTTGAATCAATTATTAACAATGCCGACAGAGTTGCGTCCTTATGTTTTCCCAGGGTTGTTTGATATTCCGGGTGTGCCGAAAAAAATTCGCACACATCCGGATATTGCCGTTTGGGAAGGTAAAATGCCGACAGATATTCCGCCGGCGGTTCGGGCCTATGCGGACGAATATTTAAAGGATATGAACCCGCAAATGTATATTTACCTTATTCCCGGTCTTTATCACCAGGAAATGCCCGGTCGGGATTTGCCGGTGCATGAAGCCGGTATCGGCTCGGGACAGGCAATTGATAAGGTCGGATTGCTACCGAAAATTGTCGGAAATCCGGATGAATATTTATCTGTTGAAGAGGTATTTAAACAACCGGATTTTCTGATACAAAATCCGGATGCCGGTGTGTTATCTGAACGGGATATCAGCCGTATGGGGGCCGGATTATCGGCTTTTAATCAGTTTATCAATCAACGAAGTTCTGATGATCCGCTTTTCCAAACCGGTTATCAGGCTTTGACTAATTTTTACACGGATCGCCATCAGGAGAGAGTGACGCCGTTTTCGGAAAAATTAAAGCGGGTTCGGTTGCTTGACAGAACGGATGATTTGGAAAAAGCAATGAAGCAAGCCGGTTGGGACAGCCCGGAACAGTTTGCAGCGGCGGCTGATACCATGGCAAAAGCTTATCGGGCGGCGCGGATGCCGATGCGTGTGGCGTTTGAGGCCCGGCGTTATCGCGGGCATATCCCCAAAAGTGAGATTGAAACTATGATGGTGACGCAGGCCCGATTATATGAAGCAACACCGGCCGATGTTTGGTTAGTCCTGAAAAATTTAAATCAGGTTCGGGAAGCCTTTATCAAAACAGGTTATCAATCTGTTTTAAATGCAGAAACGGTTGACGAAATCAGAAATTAGGTGTATATTATGCCCCATATCCATAAAGGAGAAAGAGAATGTCTTGGACAAATGATAAAATCAAACAATTAAAAAAATTATGGGCCAAAGGGAAAAGTACGGTTGAAATTGCCAAAGAATTGGGAATTTCAAAAAACTCTGTCATCGGTAAGGTGCACCGCTTGGAATTGTCAGCCAGACCGTCCCCGATTAAGCGCAAAGAACCAGTTGTTCCCAAAACGGTGGCTCCTAAAAAAGTGCCGGAAAAATGTCGGTTGATGGATTTACGCACAAATACGTGTCGTTGGCCGATTGGTGAACCGACCGATGAAAATTTTCATTTTTGCGGTAAACAAACTGTGACAGGGAAGCCTTATTGTGCCGAACATTGTAAGATTGCCTATACGTCTTTGAAAGAATTAGCCGATCAAAATGCTAAGAATAAAGCGGCTGCTCAATCCAAAAAAGGATAACGTATGACGGAACGCCCGACAATTTGTTTGGTGGACGGTTCCGGATATATTTTTCGGGCTTTTTATGCTTTGCCGCCGATGACGCGTGCAGATGGCACACCGGTTAATGCGGTTTACGGGTTTATGAATATGATGATGAATTTATTGCAGGATAATCCCTGCTCGCATATTGTCGTCGTATTTGATGCCAAACGGGAAAATTTTCGTAATCAAATCTATCCGAACTACAAAAAGAATCGTAAGGAAACACCGGCCGAACTGATCCCGCAGTTCCCGCTTATCCGTCAAGCCGTTGAAACGTTGAATGTGCCCTGGATTGAAATGGAAGGCTTTGAAGCCGATGATCTGATTGCTACCTATACCCGGTTGGCCGTTGAACAAAATTGGGGTGTTCGGATTGTTTCGGCCGATAAAGATTTAACTCAATTGAAACGGGATGGCGTATCGGTTTATGATCCGATGAAAAAGAAAGAAATTACCGATGAAGATATCCTTAAAAAATTCGGTGTGACACCGGATAAAATCGTGGATGTTCAATCCTTGATGGGGGATAGCGTGGATAATGTGCCGGGGGCTCAGGGTATCGGTCCCAAAACGGCGGCGGAGTTGATTAACACATTCGGAAGTTTGGAAAACCTGCTCTCTCATTTAGATGATATCCCTCAGGCAAAACGGCGTGAAGGCTTGATACGGGACAGGGAACAAATTTTGATTTCAAGGCAGTTAGTGGAATTAAATGCATGGGCTCCGGTCAAACGATCATTATCTGATTTTATTGTTCAGGAACCGGAACACACACGTCTGACCGATTTTTTACAAAAAAATGGTTTCAAAAGTTTACTGTCCAAAGTGCAAAATTGGGAACAAAAGCGTTCAAAAACGGTTGAACAGCATCTGATTCGGACAATAGTGCCCCATTATGATTTAATTCAAGATGAAGAGACTTTAAAAAAATGGTTGGGTCAAATTCGGGATTTTGTGAGCATTGATACGGAAACAACAGGCCTTAATCCGATAACGGCACGATTGGTCGGATTCTCTTTGGGGTTGGCAGATGGTCGAGCTTGCTATGTTCCGCTTCGGCACGGTGGCAATGAAGAAACGGTCGATCTGTTTTCGGTGGCTCAAAGGCCGCAGCAAATACCGGTCCGTCGGGCTATGGCTTTGTTAAAGCCGATTTTGGAAAATCCGGCTATTATAAAGATCGGACATAACATTAAATACGATATGCATATTTTGTCCCATGAATACGGGCCTGATTTTACTATGGCACCGATTGAAGATACAATGGTGATAAGTGCTGTTCTAAACGGTTCTAATCATGGGCACGGTCTGGATGAATTGGCGGACAGGTATCTTAATCATACGACGATTAAGTATGAGGATGTCTGTGGTTCGGGACAAAATAAAATATCGTTTGCCGATGTGCCGTTGGATCGGGCCTGTGTTTATGCGGCCGAGGATGCGGATATCACTTTCCGTTTATATCAGGTTTTTCAATCCCGTTTGGCGATGGAGGATTCAGCCCATATTTATCGGGATTATGATTGTCCGTTGATTCCGATTTTATTTCGGATGGAACAGGTTGGTATTTTGGTCGATCGGCAACGATTGATTCAGACGGGGCATTTGTTCGCCGAAAAATTATCCCGTTTAACCCAGACGATTCATACATTGGCCGGGGAAGACTTTAACATCAATTCACCGGGGCAATTGGGGGTTATCTTGTTTGAAAAACAGGGCCTTGCCGGCGGAAAGAAAGGCGCAAACGGTGCTTGGACAACCGATGTTAAAGTATTGGAACGATTGGCTGCTGAGGGATCAGAGCTGGCTGAACAGGTATTGGCCTATCGCGGTTTTTCCAAATTGAAGAGTACCTATGTTGATTCGCTTTTGGAATTGTCCAAACGTGATCCGCGTATTCATACGTCATTTTCTTTGACGGCTACCAATACGGGGCGTTTGGCATCCAGCGATCCTAATTTGCAAAATATCCCTATTCGCACGGATGACGGTAAAGAAATTCGTCGGGCATTTATTGCCAAACCGGGTTATCAGTTGTTGGCAGCGGATTATTCACAGATTGAATTGCGTCTGATGGCCGAAGTCGCCGGTGTGCGTTTGTTGAAGGAATCCTTTTTACATCAAGAGGATATTCACGCCCGAACAGCATCCCAAATTTTCGGAGTGCCGTTGGAACAGATTGATTCAGATACACGACGTCGGGCAAAAGCCATCAACTTTGGTATCATATACGGGATTTCTGCCTTCGGGTTAGCCAATAATTTGGGAATTGATCGGGCGGATGCCAAGCGTTATATTGACGCTTATTTTGAGCAATACCCGGAAATTAGACAATATATGCAGGATACGGAACGATTTGCCATAGAACACGGATATGTTTTAACCCCATTTGGTCGCAAATGTTTTATTCAGGGACTTGATAACGGGCGGACAAAAAGTTTTGCGTTGCGTGCCGCGATTAACGCCCCGATTCAAGGTGGGGCTGCCGATATTATCAAGCGAGCAATGCGTCGGATTAATGAATCCTTAAAAACAGCCGGTCTTGATTGCACATTGTTGTTGCAAGTTCATGATGAATTGGTTTTTGAGGTAGCCGATCGGGATGTATCGGCGGCTTCCAATTTGATTAAACAGGCGATGGAAAGCATCGTGTCTTTATCGATTCCCTTGATTGCAGAAGTCGGCATCGGCCATAATTGGAAAGATGCCCATTAAAAAAACACCATCGGTAAAACGATGGTGTTTTCTTTTATCAAATATATTATCTTAATTTGACATGCACTTCGCGGAGTTGTTGCTCCGTGACCGGTGATGGCGCATTCATCAGTAAGTCACGGGCTTGCTGATTGAACGGGAAGGCAATGACTTCACGAATGTAGTCTTCATCCTCCAACATCATCACAATCCGATCAAAGCCGAAGGCTGCCCCACCGTGTGGCGGTGCCCCGTATTTAAAGGCGTTCAGCATACCACCGAATTTGGCTTCAACTACTTCCGGACCATATCCTGCGATTTCAAAGGCTTTAAACATCACATCGGGTCTATGGTTCCGAATAGCCCCGGACAACATTTCCAATCCGTTGCCGACCATATCAAATTGATAGGCTTTAATGGTCAAAGGATCCTGATTCATCAGGGCATCTAATTCACCCTGTGGCATTGAGAACGGATTGTGACTGAACATCGGTTTACCGGTATCGGGGTCTTTTTCATAGAACGGAAAATCAACAACCCAACAGAACCGGAAAGCATTTTTTTCAAATAAATCCAATTCTTTGCCCAATAAATTCCGAACCTTTCCGGCAAACAGGGCAGGGGCTTCTCCCTGACCGCAGACGAAGAAAACGCTGTCACCTTGCTCGGCGCCTGTCAAAGCAATCAATTTTTGCAGGCGAGCCTCATCCAATTTTTTGGCAATCGGACCTTTGGCTCCTTCGGCCGCAAATGTGACATAGCCCAAACCGCCCATATTATTTTCAACGGCAAAAGCGTTCATTTTATCGAACCAACTACGCGGTTTATCAACCGTTTTCGGTGTGCGAATAGCCCGAACGAAGCCACCGTTTGCCACCGTATTAGCAAAAATACTAAACTCGGAACCGGCAAAGACCTCGGATACATCCACAATTTTAAGCGGATTACGTAAATCTGGTTTATCTGAACCGTAGGTCAGCATAGCTTCATCATACGGAATGCGGATAAACGGGGCTTGCGAGCAAGTGGCTGTCGGGGCAAATTCTTTAAAAATGGCTGTAATCAGTTTTTCACCGACGCTTAAAATTTCTTCTTGTGTCACAAAGGACATTTCCCAGTCAATCTGATAAAATTCACCAGGTGAACGATCGGCACGACTGTCCTCATCACGAAAACACGGAGCCAGTTGGAAGTAGCGGTCAAAACCGGCCACCATCAATAATTGCTTAAATTGTTGCGGTGATTGGGGTAAAGCATAGAATTCACCTTTATGAACACGGCTCGGCACCAAATAATCGCGGGCACCTTCCGGACTGGAAGATGTCAAAATTGGTGTTTGAAATTCGGTAAAACCCATATTCCACATAGCATCGCGTACAAATTTGTTTAAGCGATTCCGCATCAAGATATTGGCATGCGGTTTTGCCCGGCGTAAGTCTAAAAAGCGGTATGTCAACCGTTGTTCTTCGCTTAAATCATCGGAATCGGATGTAATGGCAAAGGGTAAAACCTGAGCCTCACCCAAGACCTTAACGTCCGAGACAGCGACTTCAATTTCTCCGGTCGGCATTTTCGGATTAATGGTGTTTGAATCACGTAGTAAAACTTTTCCTTCTACCCGAATAACGGATTCCAAACGTGCTTTTTCCAATTCTTTAAAGCACGGTGCATTGATGTCCACAACGCATTGGGTGATTCCGTCATTGTCGCGTAAGTCCACAAAAAGCAAGTTCCCGTGATCACGTTTTGTCTGAACCCATCCGGATAAAACAACGGTTTGTCCGGCATCTGCCGCGCGTAATTCGCCGCATAATTTTGTTCTGTAATTTTGCATTATTTTTCCCTTTTCTTTTTGTTAAGCGTCAGGGCGAATTTCGTCCGCTGTGCCACCTGACTTCAAGGCCGCATGAGCCTCCTTAAACACGCTGTATCGGGCGCAACCCGAAGGGGTCTAATAAGCAAAGATTGCCGTTCTTCCCTTGTGCTCCCCGGTGTCAGCCGGATCAAAGCAAGTGGCACTCTATCACAAAAAAAGCGGAAAATCAATAAAAAATTATCTGTGGCGATTGGTTTTTGGGCTTGACTTTAACGGACATTCGGATATAAAAGGAAATGTTGCTTTTAAAATTTATAACAGAAAGGAATAAAAAATGTTTAATTATTATGTCACATGCTTGCAGAAATACGTTGATTTTTCCGGTCGGGCTACCCGTTCGGAATACTGGTATTTTGCACTGGTTAATTTCTTGATTGCTTTAATTTTGGAATTATTGGGATTGGATTTAATCAGTGGTTTGTATGGCCTGTTTGTTTTGATTCCGGGTTGGGCCGTTTTCTGCCGCCGAATGCATGATACAAATCGGTCCGGATGGAACTGGTTATGGCTGTTCTTGCCGCTTATCGGTTTTATTATTGTTTTGGTCTATTTGGTTTCTCCGACCAAAGCGGGCGAAAATAAGTATGTGAAAGCAGCGAAATAACACGAAAGGCAACAATATGACGAAAACACAAATCCTAAATTTTTTGAAGGCACCGTTTGGTAAAAGTTTTATTGTTGCCTATCTGTTTACCTTGCCGACATTGTTAATTGTTCCCCTTATTTCAAAATTGATTTCTTTCATCGTTGATCATCATCAGGAAATCAGCGCCGTTTCCGAAGATGAAATACCGCAATTTATTTTATCGCATTTTGCTCCTTATTGGGATAAAGGTGAGGGGATAATGGCTTTGGTCGGATTATGTACGGCGGTTATCCTGCTATCGGTATATTTATTGGGATTGACGCATAAAACGGTTGCGGAGGGGGCTGGTATTTTTGATGCTTCCCGGTTATCGCTTTCCGTTCGTTTTATCGGGTTGTCATTTCTGAAATATATCGGTGTGTTGGCCGCTATGTCGATTGTGTCAGCATTGACGTTCCTTCCGTTAGTTTTGTTTGGATTTGTCGGGATGTTCCTGAATATACAGGTATTGGTGGCTATTATTGGATTTTTTGCCTTGTTTTTTCTGGGGTATAAGTTGATTTGCTATCTTTATACGGCTAACATTTTGTTTATGAAAGAATTTAAGGTGAAAGCATATCTGAATTATGCACAAGTTAAAACTTACTTCATCACACATAAGAAAAATATTTTTATCGGCTTTCTGCTGTCATATGTCAGCGGTCAAATGATTAATCTGATCTTCGGCAGTGCTTTGGCAAAGATTGTTGAATTAACAATTACATTCGGTGCCGTGATGGCGGCTTTCCATTTGTCAACATACTGGGTCATTGGATTAGGTTTTTTGGTGTTGAATTTTGTATGGGCCTATTTGATGACATTACACGGTATCGTTTGTGGAAAAATTATTTTATGGATAGAACGAAATCAGGAATAAAGCCTGTTTTACCGGTTTAAGAAAACCCCATCAATCAGATGGGGTTTTCTTTTATGAACGGGTTCGTTCACCGATATGGGACATTAACACTTTTGATAAAGGCTTATGTGTCAAACGAAACGGTTTGTGGACAGGTCGTGACAGCCAATTTAAGGCTATACCCCAGCGTTTTTCTGCTTCGACCAGTTGCCGCATATTATCCTGAACCGGTTCTTCTTCCGATGGGAATGCATCCACATCAAATTCTTTATGTGGACAGAGAACCTGCATAATATCAAATGATTGAAGAATAACTGCCATTTTTTTTCCTCCCGTTTATCAGTGACCCGAAAACACAAAAATCGGTTGTTTTAACAAGGACAAACGTTTTTTGATTGTTTTTGTCACATTTTTCTATAATATATCACAATTTTTAAAAATCGTCAATAAAAAAAGCGTTTCCTATTGAAATGGAGGGGAAAATGACCGGATAAAAAGAGGGGAATTCATCCTCTGGTATGCTCAAAAGTTATTATTTTTTTCGGATTCCTATGGGTCAATATTCTCTTTTTAAAACACGATTGCGGAACGGAAAAATTTAAAATCGGTGCTAAATCAATATCTTGCAGTATATCTGGAACAAAACCGCCCCAAACCACCAATGTAGCCCGATCATATCTGTCCGTGTGCCAATGACATCTGTTGAATGGTTTGTTGAAATTCATGTGTCCTCCTGACTTAACGTTGTTTTTCCGTCGCGGTGTTATTGGGGATTTTAACCTCTTGCCGGGTGACGGCGGTCGGTTCTGTTTCGGGCGGAATTCTTGTCCAACCGTTCGGACTACCTATCACGTGGAAACTGACGCGTCCTTCTTTAAGGGCTTTTAATACGGCTTCTTTTGTTAATTGCATATTACCTCCTTGAATAATAGTGCATCATATCATTTTTTGCCTTGGGATTCAATAAAAAAAGCG
>JAFTEW010000025.1 GCA_017453485.1 Alphaproteobacteria bacterium
ATTATACGGAAAAGTGTCCCCAAACGTGACATACGTAAGAAAAAAAACAGAAATAAAAGAAAAAAGAATTTCTACGTATTTGGACGTTAGAGGTCGAACAAAAAGTCCAAGCATCCGATTTGCCTGCGAACATTAAAGGACAAATTTTGGAATTAACAACCTATGCCAAAGATCGGGGTATGACATTCATTTACTCCATTGAGCGGAAGTTGGAAACTTTAAAGGTTCAAATCCAAGAGGCCCAAGAAAAGAAGGCCCGTGAAGATGCCGCTTTCGCTAAAAATGCTTCCATGGAAGCAATGGCTGTGGCTGCTGTTGTCGGCGGGGTTGCTTTGGCACCGTTTGTTCAAGTGCGGTTTAATCCCGAAGATTACGCCAAAAAGACAGAATCCGTGGCGGAAAAAGCCGTAGAGGAATTGGTCCAGGGAGCGGTCAAATCCGTTCCGCCGGAACGGACCTATCCAACGAAGACCGGAGCAAAATACGCCCGTTCGCACTACGAATTGGAAGCCAAACATAAAGCCGAGTTAATGGATGCCCTTGTCCGTCAAGTGCAAGAACAGCAAAAAGCACAGGGGAAGCCTATCCAATCGGCCGCAGAAATTATCAAAGGCTATCAACAAATGCCGGGCGTCAAACAGCGAGCGACACAACGGTCCTTGTTGGCGCAAAATCCGGAATTACAAAAGCAGCAAGCTATGGAAAAAGCCCAAGCGGAAGCCGTAGCCATGGTCAAATCTATCGAAAGATTACGCCGTAAGCATGCTGCAAAAGAGGCCAAGTTAGCCAAATTTGCTCAACGGCAGAAGGCACAGAGAAAGACCATTCGAATGAATATGGAAAAGATGTCACCCATACAACAGCGTTTGGTTCGCCAAATTGCTTTGGAAAGAAGTCCGGCCATGCGTAAACGGCAAAAAGCAAAGCAGGAAAAAGCGGATGCCGCCGATTTGGCTAAATCCGCCGAACAGATGAAACGCAAGCACGCTGAAAAAGATAAAAAGCGGGCCGGTATCTCCGGTCGGTTAGCCTCTCGCAACCGTGAAAAAGCCGAGCAGTTGCTGACCAAAGCGGTGGATTCTCCGGAAAAGGCATTACCGAAGATTGTTAAGAAGGAACCGCGGGCTGTTCAAAAAACAGACGGGCGTATTTCAACATCCAAGCAAAAAGTGGCTCAAACAGCCAAAGGATTGTCAAAGCAATTGGAAAACGCCGATAACAAACGGGTTGAACGGGAACAACTGCAACAACGGATAAACAAAGCGGTCAGGCAGAATCCGTTTATTCCGCCTCAGGTCAAATATCGCGAGCGGTCGGCTTAATCGTCAAAAAAATCCCGTTTAATGACGGGATTTTTTTTAAAGCATCCTATTCCTACTTCGGCAGGATGGTAACCATTGTAATTTCAGAAGGTGCAAATAATCGCATTTGCGGCCCCCACTGCCCTGCCCCACGCGACACATACAGATATCTGTTATGATGATGGAACAAACCAGATAAATACCTGTTTGACAGCCAAGCCAAAATATGGAACGGAAAAATCTGTCCCCCATGTGTATGACCGGACAACTGTAAATCCGCCGTATTATCTGTCATATCAAACATCTTGGGCGTATGAGCCAATAATACCGTATAAGCCTGTGTTTCTGGTAAGGCCCGTTTCATATCAACCGGACGACCGATGCGATTGCTTTGAATATCCGGCACACCGGCGATACGCACATCCGGCCGAATTTCACGGGACTCATTATACAAGTAAGTCAGGTGTGTTGCCTTAAATTCCGATTGAGCATCTGCCGTCCCGATATAAATTTCATGATTACCGTCCACCACAAAGACCCCAAGTGGTGCCCGAAAATCAGCCAACATCGGCACTAAATCTGTAATCGTATCAGCCCGATCATCAATAATATCCCCCGGTAGAGCAATCACATCCGGCCGTTCGGCATTTGTTCTGTCAATAATTTGTCGCAACTTGGAACGGGACAAAGCCCGATGGATGTGAATATCCGGCAAAACGGCTATTTTAAGCGGTTCTTTAATCTTTTCAGAATAAAGGGTTATTTCTTTTAATTGCGGCACACGTGTTCCTTCATATAAAGAAAACCCCGCCAATACAATAACAATTGCTAACAAGGCGACATTTGCCTTTAAAACAGCATCGGTCTGAAACGGTGACGGCACCGGAAAAGAACAGATTTTCAAGATAATCCAAACGACATCCCGTGCAATCATAAAGCAAAAGAACAAAAAAACGCAAACAAACAAAAAGTATGTCACATAGGTAAACGCATTACTAATCGGACCGACCAATCCCGAACTTGGGCCCCGTAACAAAAACGGTGACATAAAAATAAAGGCGATCATAACAGCTATCCCCAGCCTCGCCTGGCCGGATAAGGCCGTTGTTGCCGTCCATCGAATGGTAATCAGCCCCGATACCGCCATTGCCACACACGTCATAATAATTGTAAACATTGTCCACATAATCAACCTATTCCAACGCATCATAAGCCCGTTTAATTTCCTGAATATCCTGCCACATCAACCATTTTGGAGATCCGACGGCCTTAGATTGATTCCGGAGCAGGTAAGACGGATGAAAAATCGGCATCATTTTTGAACCATAAGGCCCGTCAAACCACTGCCCGCGAATTTTACTGATACTCTTTTCCCCCAATAAAAATGATGTCAACGCCACCCGACCGCATAAAATAATAATTTTCGGTTTTAAAATTTCCAATTGGGCATCCAAATATGCCCGACAAGCATCCTTTTCCGAAGGTAGCGGATCCCGATTGTCAGGCGGCCGGCACTTTAACGTATTACAAATATAGACATCCTTTTCGCGTGACAAACCCACCGAAGCCAAAATTTTATCCAACAATTGTCCGGCACGCCCCACAAACGGCTTACCGGTTTGATCTTCGTTAAAACCCGGGGCCTCCCCGATTAAGACCATTTTATGATTGGGAACACCATCTGAAAAAACGATATTTGTGCGCGTATCCCCCAGCGGGCATTTATGACAAGTCAAGCATTGTTCTTTTATTCTATCCAAATCCTGTTCCATATTGCATTTCCTCTCATATGCGTCAGTATGACATTTTTTCGGCTTTTTTGCAACAGGTTTTCAGGAAAAAATCGTCGAAGTGCTGCAAAATATGCGATAGAATATAAAGTATATCAGATAAAAAAATACCCCCCGAACATCAGGGGGTATTCTGATGATAGCGAATTACATCAAGCCATCTTTGGTAGCCATATGTTTGACCATACGGACCAAAGCATTTGAATAACCCCATTCATTGTCATACCAAGAAACAATCTTGAACATCCGTTTTTCACCTTTCAGATTGTTTTGCAAAGTAGCTTTGGAATCATAGATACTGGCATGAGAATCGTTGATAAAGTCGGTGGAAACCAATTCTTCATCCGTATAACCCAAAGTGCCTTTCATGTATGTTTCAGAGGCTTTTTTCAACAATGAATCGATTTCTTCAATGCTGGTATCACGGCCAGCCACAAATGTCAAATCTACAGCAGATACATCAGCAGTCGGTACCCGGAAAGACATCCCTGTGAGTTTGCCTTTAACAACCGGTAAAACTTCACCAACAGCCTTGGCCGCACCCGTTGTTGACGGGATGATATTAATGGCAGCTGCACGCCCGCCACGCCAATCTTTTTTGGACGGACCATCAACCGTTTTTTGTGTCGCCGTATAAGAGTGAATTGTCGTCATCAAACCTGTTTCAACACCGATTCCTTCTTTAATCAGAACATGAACCAACGGTGCCAAGCAGTTTGTTGTGCAAGACGCATTAGAAACAATGACGTGCTTGGACGGGTCAAACTCTTGTTCGTTAACACCGAACACCATTGTTTTGACATCACCTTTACCCGGGGCAGAAATTACAACCCGTTTGGCACCGGCTGTAATGTGGCCTTGGGCTTTTTCGGATTGAGTAAACAGACCCGTCGATTCAATGACATAATCAATGTTCATATCTTTCCACGGCATCATGGCCAAGTCTTTTTGGGCCATCAGGCACTTGATCTCGTTACCATTGACAACCAAAATATCATCGGCTTCTAAGGCCGGATCAGATTTCTTCGTCGTGATATCCGCCTTCATTTTGCCGTGAACAGAATCATACTTTAATTGATAGGCAAAATACTTTGCATCCGTTCCCATATCCACAACGGCGACAACATCAATTCCGTTGCCCAGTAAACCTTGTTCGGTAATTGCCTGGAACACCAAACGGCCGATACGACCGAAACCGTTAATTGCAACACGTACTGTCATATATTTTTCTCCTTTTCTATTACAGTTATAAAAAATCGTGTACGATATACTAGGCATATTTTTGCCCAAAAATCAAGGATTATTTTTATCAGGAGGATCATAATTAAAAAATCCCCGCCAAAAAGCAGGGATCGGAGTAAAAGGAGGACCATAAAGAGGGAGAGATCCTCCGTCAATTTCGTTCGCCAGACTAGGAAGACCAAATGAGCGAAAACGAAATTGACCGCTTTTCAGCGATGGTCGTGAAGTTATCATATTATTTTGTCCCTGTCAATATATTCTTTTATGTTTTGGGGATAAACTTTCGTCTATGATCTGTTTTTACTTGATTTTTTAATAAGTTCCATCAAAAATGGAAAACTGCGTTTGATTGTAATTTGATCGTAAAACGCCGTTTTTTGTTCCGTAGTCATCGTATCCCAATAAGCCAAATTGCTTCTGATACTGCGATTTTCCCAGCGCAGCATCCGTTTCTTGCTGAGCAGGCTTAGGTTAATCATTCCTAAAAGAGCACTACCAAACAGACCTGTATTTGCTATTCGGATGGTATTTTGTCTCTTTTGCTGTAAATCAGATAGATGCCAACCGACGGCGCTGGCCGCTATGCCGGCAAAAAAAGTTAAAAAGCAGAGCCGCCGGGATAGCCGCATCCATCGACTTAATCGAGATATCGATTCTTCGTTATGACGGCAACGTTCCCTTAATGCCCGATGCCGAGCCTGATTCGTCAACGTTAAACCCGGTTGTGGCATCCTATTGTGCTTTCATCAAAGCGGACAAAATATCTTGCGCCATCGTTGTGGCTGTTTGTTTCGTTTCGGTTGTTTCATCTTCCCCGACCAAACAGGCAACGACCATTTTCTTGGCCGTTGTCCGAACCGGTGCAGCCAATGCTGAACCATCTTGAATACGGGCCAGGGCCTCATTCGTTAAACAGGTTTTTAAATCGTTTTTTTGCGGTAATAAACCATTTTCACCGGCACAAGCGGTTAACAATCCCATCAAACCTAAATACAGATATTTTTTCATTATTGACTCCTTTTGTTTCGGTGCATTGATTATACTTTATATTTTTATCAAAAGCAATATATTTATATAAAAAATAAAGAACGGTGAATAAAGTCTTGCATAAATCAAAACTTCCGTATAAAATGCGTATCAGGAGATTTAAGAAATGAAACAATTATTGCTTGCTTTTTTGTTGTTGAGTGCTGTCCCGGCTGTGGCGGATTTACAATCTGATATGATTAATGACCGGTTGGACCGATTGGATCGGGAAATGACCCTGATGCAAAAAAAACTTTATACTTCGGGGACGATGGCCACATCAAATACGCCCCAAACGGCAGATACAGCCGGCATGAATGATCTTTACGGGCAAATTGACGAACAAAACAAAGTCATTGCAGATTTAACCCGAAAAATTGAAGAATTATCCCACACACAGGAGGTTTTACAAAATCGCCTAAGTCAAATGCAACAGGATGTTGATTTTCGCTTCCGAGAAAAGGAGCAACCGACTCAGCCGGTTTCCAAAAAGAAAAACAACACTCAATTATCGGATCAGGAAGCTTATGACAAGGCTTATAATTTGCTTGTTAAAACAAAATATATAGAAGCCGAACAGGCTTTTACCGCATTTTTAAAGGATTATCCAAATTCAAAACTGGCCGGTAATGCCAATTATTGGTTGGGAGAAACTTTCTATGTGCGTGGTCAATACGAAGTAGCAGCCGGAATTTTTTCGGACGGACTGACCAAATACGAAAAAAGTGCAAAAGCACCGGATAATTTGCTGAAATTAGGGCTAACAATGGCACAACTCAATAAAAAGGAAGAGGCTTGCGGCTTTTTAACACTCCTTCCCGAACAATTCCCGACGGCTGCTCAAACATTAAAACAACGGGCAACGCAAGAGGCAAAGAAGTTATCGTGTCCGTAATTGATGACGCCCTGAATGCCTTTTTCAAAACGTATCCGATTGCCCCCGGGACAACTGTCGGTGTTGCCGTTTCCGGTGGAGCGGACAGTTTGTGCTTAGCACTTCATTTGGCCTCCTATGCGAAACGGCATCGGTTAAAATTATCTGCGGCAACCGTTGACCACAAATTGCGTCTCGAATCATCGGACGAAGCAAGATTTGTTCATTGTATTTTATCACAACATAATATCGAACATACGACTTTGGTTTGGAGCGGCCCGAAACCGCGCACGCATTTAGAGGAAAAAGCCCGCGAAAAACGATATGATCTTCTAAAATCTTGGTGCCGGGAAAAAGATATTCAATACTTGTTCTTGGCTCATCATGCCGGAGACCAGGCCGAAACATTTTGGGCCCGATTGGCCCGCGGCAGCGGTGTAAACGGGCTATCGGGCATGGCAGCGCAAAGTTATCGCCAGGAAATCATCCTGTGTCGGCCTTTTTTAGCAATCAATAAGGAAGACATTTTGACCGATTTAAAACAGAAAAAAATTCAATGGGTCACCGATTCAATGAATGCGGATGATTCTTATGAACGTGTTCGCTGGCGCAAACGGCAATCCCAATTATCCGCATTTGGTCTGACTCCCGAAATGATCGGTAAAACAACTTGTCGCCTTAATCGAGTCAGACAGGCGATGGATTTTTATACTCATCGTTTTGAGCAGGCTTTGGTTGATGTTGATCCCCGCGGTTATATAACCATTTCCCTATCGGCTCTAAATGCCGTCCCCTTAGAGATTCAATTACGGGTTTTGTTGAACGGTATCAAAAAAATCAGCGGTATCCCATTACTGTCATTAGATGGTGTTGAACGATGGCTTGATCGACGGCCGAAGCAAATGACCCTAGGGGGATGTGTTTTGCTGCAACAACAAGGATTACTGTTTATCGCTCGGGAATTGACCCGTATGGAAAAGTCTAAGGCAATTCCGGCCAATCAACCAACTAATTGGGATCGTTTCAGGATTTTATCATCTTGCCCCGTTCAAATC
>JAFTEW010000026.1 GCA_017453485.1 Alphaproteobacteria bacterium
ATGGGCAAGTCCGTTTGGATCCGTCCTTTGAAAGTGCTCAATACAATTATCTGACCCAAAGTTGGTATGTTGAAATTATGGAGCAATTAGAAAAAGGGCAAAAGTTGTTTTGGTCTAAACCCTATTATGAAAATCAAGGGGCTAAAACTCTAATGACAACGGTTGGTGCTGGCATTTATCATGACGGGAAACTGATTGGGTTATCGACCGTGGATTGGCAAATGAACGCCATTCGGGACAGTATTTTAAACATAAAACCAACACCGAACAGTTTTGTGCTGTTCGCTGATAAAGCCAATAACTATATTATTGCCAGTACCGAACCGGGCGTTGCTTCAACAACATTGATGGGAAAACCGTTGCAAGAGTTAAATTGGTATTCCGAACAATTGCAAGAAGGTCGGCCGTTTGACTATAAAGGAAAGAAATACATTCCCTATATCAGACAATTGGACAACGGATTATTTTTAATTGTGAATGTGCCGTTTACGGAATTATTTCGGGACATTGAGCGCCATTTATTTGTTTTGTTAAGTTTGCTGTTGATCAGTACGTTTTTTATCGTCGGAATCCTGTATTGGGTTTTAAAGCGGAATATCAACGGACCAATTTCTAAACTGTCGCAAATGGCGCAAGATATCGGGCAGGGTAATTTAAATTTAACCATTCGTTTGGATAAACCGAAAGAATTGGCAAATTTGGCATCTGTTTTGAATAAAATGACAACAGATATTAAAACACATCTGGTCCATTTGGCAAAGGTGTCGCATGAAAAAGAAAAAATCGAATCTGAATTGGCCATTGCTAAAACGATCCAAGCATCGGCCGTGCCGCAAGATTTTCCCAAGGATGATTCTGTTGAACTGTTGGCTTCAATGACGCCGGCTCGTGAAGTTGGTGGCGATTTTTATGATTTCTTCCCTATTGATGAAGATCGCTTTGCCTTTGTGATGGCGGATGTGTCGGGAAAGGGAATTACAGCGGCCCTGTATATGATGTCGGCCAAAACGGCTATTAGGAATATGTTGCAGGCCGGTTATCCGCTGGTCGAAGCTATCAGTCGCGCCAATAAAAGTTTGTATGAAAATCATGCCAGGGGAATGTTTGTGACAGCATTTGTCGGCGTTTTAAACAGGCGGACAGGTCATGTTGACTATATCAGCGCCGGTCATTGCGCCCCCTTACATAAGACAAAAACAGGATACGATTATGTGCCGGTTATCCGAAACCTGATGCTGGGGGTTATGCCGACATATGCCTATGAGGCCGGATCATTTGTGTTAAGGCCAAAGGATCGCTTGTTTCTTTACACCGATGGGGTGACCGAGGCACAAACAAAAGAGGAAAAATTATTCGGCCCTGAACGCCTGCAAAAAGCCTTAAATCGAAAGGATATGACTTTGCCAGAAACATTGATTTCTGTTCGCCAAGCCATTCAACGCTTTGTCAAAGGCGCCGAACAATCAGATGACATTACCATGATGATTTTGGAATTCCATAAGAAAAAATAGCGAACACGGGGCCAAATACACAGAGGATTTCAAAAAGTTGGCACAGCAAACTGACCTTCTAAACTTTTAATTTGAGGACGTCAACGTCCTAAATAAAATAACTACTCACCTCTTTGTTTGCAGATACGTACATCTCTAAGTTGCGGATGAATTGCTTTAAATCTTTCTTGTCGTGCTGCGGATAATACTATCCGTTTCTCGCTTTCTTTTTTTACCAAATCACATCCTGCCCCAAAAATGATTTTACCCACCGGATTTTTCACAACATAGTCTTCTGGCTTTTTCATTTGCTGTTTTTTTTCAAGTTCATCATCTGCGTAAATGGCAAACATACAAAAACTCCTTTGTTTAATCACAGATATACCGCATTATATCATAAAATACGAATTAAGTCAATGATTCATGTTTTGTTCTTAAGGATAGCCGGATTCGAACTCGTATGAATGTTTGTTTTATAAGGGAATCATACCCCGAAAGTTCGATAATTTACGGATTTTAGCACTTTCGGAAGGGGTGTTTATCGAACCAGCAAGAAGCCTTGTAAAATAAAGAAAAAACCACCTTTAAAATAGTGGTTATAATACTTGGTACAGCGCGCTGAGCGAGTTTCGAGCCAAACATTTAGCGGATTTCAAAAACTTGGCGCTTTAGAAAATACTATTTTTCGTGAGAAATATTCATATTATGTAAATAGTTGACAAAAATAAAAAAGTGTGATATAGTAATTGTATTTCAAAAATAAGGGAGGAAAAAATTATATGTTTAAAAGCTATTCTGTCAATAATCACAGAATGAATATTCCTGAAGATGATATTTTTTTAAAAGGAAAGGAAATTGTTTACTTTCCAATAGAAAATACCCCTGATGCAGAGCATTTTGATGAACGTATTCATAAAGGGACAAAACAACCTACCGAAATCGATCAGTTAATTATTCACTGTTCTTTTGAAACGGATATTGAACGTGTTTTAAAAGAAAAGAACTATGCCGGAGCACACTATGTTATCCATAGAGATGGGACTATTTTGCAGTGTGTTGATGAAAGTAAACGTGCTTATCATGCGGGGATTTCGTCTTGGGCGGAAGTGCTTGGCGGGGCGGACAATATAAATGCTCATGCCATTGGAATTGAGGTTGAAAACCCTACTTTTGGAAGTACAACCGAGTATACTCCCGAGCAAATGGACAGTTTGATTCGGCTTAGTAAAAGTATCATTGCTCGCCATCATATCAAACCTCATAATGTGATTGGGCATAGTGATGTTTCTTCTGACAGAAAAGCGGATCCCGGGGTATTGTTCCCCTGGCGTAAATTGGCGGAGGCTGGTATTGGTATTTTTCCAAAATATACGGTGTTACCGTCCGAGCAGATGATGGTGTCTGGAGAAGATCTTAGGAAGTTGTTGAAAACAATTGGGTATAAAACTGAAACAGAAACCAAGAAAATAGAAGGATATACAGAAATAACGGAAATAAAGGATAATTTGCCTTTTGCTTGGCGCTCCTTTATGCGGCATTTCATGCCCTTTGGGATAACAGATGAACGCCCGACACCTCAGCAAATTCGTGAACGTCGCGAAAAAGCCCCTCATAAATCTACGGAGGAAATTTTGAGTGATGCCTCATTAGACTTTATGGTGGCGTATGAAAAAAATACAAATTTGGATTCCCCAAAACAAGTGATACGCGTGTCCTCTTCGGGGTTCAAGCGCCTAAAAGTTGTGGCGTATGCCTTTCAACAGTCCAGATTAAAAAGCAGATAATTTGGAGAAATCTGCCCGTGTGAGTTCGATAAACTAAGAAAATACGTTTTCTAAAACGAACTTTTATCGAAGAAGATTTTAAAAAGTTGGTGTTAGAAATTGAACTTTTGAAAATTTAATTCAGAACGTCGACATCCCAAATTAATTGTCTCTCAAAATTTGCTTTTTAGGAAATTTGTGGTATAATAACCTAAGAACTCAAAAATTATTAACAGATATGAAGGAGTTATTAAATGTCGTCGTTTTATGCCGAACCACCAAAAACAAAAAGAGAACGAGAACGCGAAGAAGCACGTCAAAAAAGACAAGAAGATAAAAGACATAAGAAAGAGAGAAAAGAAATAGAACGTAAAGCTTTGGAAAGCGTTATGTCTTTGTATAGATGTTCTAAAGAAGAAGCAAAAAAGCTAATAAATGAAATTTGTAATGAGTGGGCAAAAGAAGCTATCAAAGAACAAAAAGCCCCATTAAGAAGAAGATATCCTCAAAAAAGTCTGCTATCTCAAGCTTTGGCAAAAAGACGTGAAGGTCGCTGATACATTGACAAATGTCTCAGAATGTGATACCATCACTTCTATCTTATTAATAGAAAGGAAAGATACTCATGTTCATGTTTCAAAAGCCAACTGCAGAAGAAAAAAAGAAAGCCGAAGAAATAATTAGACGTTCTGAGCAACAAGGTTGCCATCTTTCCGCTCAACAGGTCAATGATATTGGCAAAAAAGTAGCTGCAGAAATAAAAATTGAAGAACATGAAGAACGACAACGCAGAGCTCATTGTCGCTTTGATATGATTATTCGCGCTGCCAGACAAAGAGGATAATCGTTTTAGATTTTGAATAACAATACCAACCTCGGTTCCGGCTGGGGTTATTTTTTTGCTTTGAGCTCATACCGGACTTGAACTTGAATAACGCATTGATTTATAAAGAAATAAAATTTGTGAGTTCGATAATTTACGAAAATAGGCACTTTCGGAAAGGCTAAAAATCGAACTCGCAAGAAGCCTTATAAAACAAAGAAAAAACCACCTTGAAAACGGTGGTTGTAATACTTGGTACCTCTGGCCGGACTTGAACCAGCATGATATTGCTATCAACAGATTTTGAGTCTGTCGCGTCTACCAGTTTCGCCACAGAGGCTGTGTGCTTTTTTTACTGGACATTTGCATTATACTCATTTAAAATGTATTGTCAAGAAAAAAATGAAAGGATTATGATGAATTTTTTACCCAAGTCAATTTTTATCACCGGAGCATCCAGCGGAATCGGGAAAGCCTTGGCCTTGGAATATGCCGAAGAAGGCATAACATTATTTCTGTGTGGCCGCAATAAAGAACGGTTAAACGAAGTGGTGGCCGCCTGTCATCGCAAGGGGGCTTGTGTCTATCCGTATCTGTTTGATGTGCGGGATGCTGATTCAACATTGATTGCCATTCAGGCCGCTAATACCATTTGTCCCATTGATTTATTGATTGCCAATGCCGGTGTGTCGGCTGGTGTTTTGGGAACGGATGAAACACCGGTCAGTACACGGACCATTTTTGAAACCAACATTTTTGGTGTTGTCAATACGGTGTTGCCGGCTATTGAGGTAATGAAGCACAACGGTAGCGGACAAATTGCCATTATTTCTTCTTTATCGGGTTTTCGGGGTATGGCCAGCTGTCCGGCCTATTCGGCATCAAAATCCTGTGTGAAGGCATGGGGAGAAGCCCTATGGGGCTTTGTTCGACCATACCATATTCATGTCAGCGTCATTTGTCCGGGTTTTATTGAAACACCCCTGACCGATAAAAATCGTTTTCGAATGCCATTTTTGATGAAGGCTCCGGAGGCTGCCCGAATTATTCGGCGAAAATTAAAGCGGTGCCCGCCGATTATTGCTTTCCCATGGATAATGGCATTGGGAGCTCGGCTGGGGGCTATCTTGCCGGCGCGTTTTATTTTACCTATTTTAGGGCAATTACCGAAAAAAGAAAAATAAAACATTGCGAAAAAATTACTTTTCTGATATAAAAAGGAAAAGTTTTTTAGGAAAGGAACAAAAAATGGTTCAAAAGAAGAAATGTGATGCCGGTTGCGGCGGAAAATGCGGGGGCAACTGTGCCGATAACGCTGTTCAAATTCAACAACGGATTTTTGAACGTGAAGTGGATGAAGAACTGCGCCAGGAAAAATTAATTAATTGGTGGAAGAAATACGGTATCTTTGTAATTGCCGGGGCTATTTGTATTGTGTTGGGAACAATTTGCCATGAATGGTATCGCAGTTGGCAGGCCAAAGTCCAGATTGCCGAATCGGATCGTTTTGAGAACGCAATGGTTTTGGGTGCCAAAGGTGATACGGAAAGCGCATTGGCCGAGTTGGAACAGTTGGCTCAAAACGGACGAACGGGATATCAATATCTGGCTCGTTTGGAACAGGCCGCCTTGTTAATCGGGGCGAATCGGGCGGAAGAAGGGCTTGCAATCCTGAAAGATGTGACAGCGGATAAGGCTATGCCGGCACCATTCCGGAAAGCGGCGATAATTGCTTATGTCGGGCATCGGTTGGATTCGGAAAATACGCAAGAATTAAGGCAGTTGATTGCTCCGCTTGCGGCTGATAAAACGGATGCTTTCTATGGTCAGGCCGTTGAATTAAGTGCAATGTTGGATATTCTGTCCGGTGAAAAAGAGCAGGCTGTGTCCTTGTTGAAAGGGGCCTTGATGACGGACAAATTGGCTCCGCAAATCCGGGAAAGATTAACACAATTATTGGGTGATATTCAAAAATGAAACGATTTCTGACAGTCTGTTTATTGGCCTTAATTCTTGTTTCTTGCGGTAAAGACGGACCTGTTGCCCCCAAAGAAGGACGTATCAGTGTCGGTGCTCAACCGGATTTGCCGGTAATGGCGGATGGTCAAGTCCGTGTTGAGAAGGCAGTTGCTAAAAATCGGTGGAGTATGGCCTTTTCCGATGCGGCCAATAATCGCCCCCGGGTTCGGCTCGGGAAAAATTTGAAGTTGGCTCACACCGTGTCAATCGGGGATGGTGTTTCTTTGGATCGGTTGACGTTGGCGGGGCCAATTGTGAAGAATAAGACGGCCTATACGTTGGATGGGCAATTTTCCTTGCAAGCCACGAACTTGAAAAACGGAGAAAAACTGTGGCGGCGGCGTTTGGCCGATATTCAGGGAACAACTTCTCAAAGCATTGGTTTAGCTCTCTATAAAGATAATCTGTATGCGGTGGCCGGGAACGGTGTTGTTGTGGCTACGGATTTGTCTGGCAAAGAACTTTGGCAGATTGATTTGAAAACCCCGCTGCGATCGGAACCTGTCATTGATGAGGGGCGTCTATTTATTTCTTCCATTTATAATGAATTATTTGTTCTGTCCGTTAGGGATGGCAAGATTTTATGGCAATATGCTGGGGATAAGACGGTGACGAATTTCTTCGGTATGGGTACACCGGCTGTCAATACGGATATGGTTGTGATGCCGATGACAAACGGTCGTGTCAATGCGTTTGATGTATCGACTGGTGTATTATTGTGGACCGAAGATATGTGGACGAATCGAACCTATAATCCGTTATTGGATATTCCGCATATGACCGCTTCCCCCGTTATTGAGCAGGACGCCGTTTATCTGATCGGGAATGCGGGAAAAACGGGCGCCTATCGTTTAGGGACAGGGATGCCCTTATTCGTTTTAAATATCGGCGGTCGTGAAACGCCGGTTGTCAGTGGTGATACGCTGTTTTTGATTTCCAATCAAAATGATTTAATGGCGTTAAATAGGAAAACGGGTAAACAATATTGGAAGACGGGCTTGAACTCCGCGGAAAAGAAAGTGACTTGGTATGGGCCGGTTTTGGCAGATGATTCAGCAATTGTTGTATCATCAAAGGGGGATATTGTTTTTTATGATATCTCTTCCGGTAAAGAAGTCAGGCGGGATAAACAAAAGGATATTGTTGGGGCTCCGGTAGCTGTTAGCGGCTATCTGCTGTTTTTAACAAGTGACGGAAAGTTGCTGATTTATCAATAGACAGGAGTTCATGAAATGAAAACGATTGCTATTGTCGGACGCACGAATGTCGGTAAATCAACGCTGTTTAACCGGCTCTGCGGTCGGCGGTTGGCTATCGTTCACGACAGGGCTGGGGTTACTCGGGACAGAAAAGAAGCCATTGCCGCAATTAAGGATATTTCCGTTCGTTTGGTAGATACGGCCGGATTGGAGGAAACAACATCCTTGGCTGACGCTATGTGGAAACAGACGGAAGTGGCTATCCAGGAAGCCGATATTGTGTTGATGGTTGTGGATGCTCGGTCGGAATTAACCCGCTTGGATGGGCGTTTGGCCGGTGGGTTAAGACGTCTGAAAAAACCGGTTTTCCTTTTGGCAAATAAATGCGAGGGAAAACAACAAACAGATGGATTAGCTGAATTTTATCGCCTGGGATTAGGTGATCCGATGCCGATTTCTGCCGAACACGGACGGGGGATGGATTTGCTGTATGCGGTCTTGAAACCGCTTTGTCCGATTGAAAAAACGTCAGATGAGGTGACAGACAAACCGTTAAAATTAGCGATTGTTGGTCGACCGAATGTCGGTAAGTCAACGCTGATTAACCGACTGTTGGGGACGGATAGATTATTGACCGGACCGGAAGCCGGTGTGACACGGGATGCTATTACCGTGCCGTGGGAATGGAAAGGTAATAAAATCTTATTAACAGATACGGCCGGTTTACGTAAATATGGAAAGGTTGAAGATGACTTGGAAAAAATATCGGCTGCCGATACGCGTAATACCATTGATTATGCCGAGGTCGTCATCTTGGTTTTAGATGCTAATCAACCAATGGAACGTCAGGATTTGATGATTGCCAGTCGTGTATTGGAAGAGGGGCGATGCCTGATTATTGCCTTGAATAAATGGGATACCATTCAAAACCCCAAACAGGTGTTGACAGAACTAAAATACAAAATGGAATCTTCTTTGCAACAGGTAAAGGGATTACCCGTTGTCACCGTGTCGGCCAAAACAGGTTTTGGGATTGATCCAATGATGACAACCGTTTTTCATTTATATAAGTTGTGGAATAAACGGGTTAAAACACATCAGATGAATGATTTTTTAAGGATGATGACTGAGGCTCATCCGACCCCGATTGCCCGTAACGGTCGTCGGATTCCGATGAAATATATGACGCAGGTTAGCGCTCGGCCGCCGACTTTTGTTATTTTTTCAAGCAATCCGGATCAATTGCCGGAATCCTATTTGCGATACCTGTCGAATGGGATTCGAGATGAATTCGGTCTGGTCGGTGTCCCTATACGTATCCATATGCGTAAGCGTGAAAATCCCTTTGCGAATAAGCCAAAAAAGCGTAAAAAGTAAAAGTTGACAAAATTATATCGATGTGGTATAATCTGCCATGCGGAGGCAGACGTAATGCGCTTGATAAAACCATATTCTCATTTGAATTCCGAATTTGGCAAAAATGATATTCGGATTATTCATACGCCACGCTGCAAGAAGGATTTCCCTTGGGCCATTGTATCCGTTGCGGATTTGACCGCGGCTTTACCGCCCGAGGAAACTCAGGTTATTACCGATGCCTGGTCGAACGCATTAAAGAAAGAAACTCTGGTGGATGAGAAAATTGTCTCTGTTCGCTTAATGGATTGGAGACAGGGCAAGTTATGGGTTTGTCCTGCGGATTATCGAATTTGGAAAACAACGGCTGAAAAAGGTTTTTATGCCCGATTTGGCGATATGTATATTCCGAATGCTTTGAATGTGCAATTGTTGGCACAAACCGAAGATAATCAAATCGTCTTAGGCGCGCGTCCTCCTAAGGAAAACGGAAAATTACCGGCTTTTCAGGTGCCGGGCGGTATGGTAAAATTAACCGATGGTCGTGGTGGTTGTATTTCCCCGGATCATAGTGCTATCCGCGATTTCCGTGAGGAAGTAGGGGATTTACCGCTGCGGGATGTATTTTATTTAGGGGCGTCCTTTTATGCCGGTCGGGTCATAACAACACTTTATTATACGGCATATTTGGCGATGAATGCCTGTGAGTTAACGGCCTGGCGGCGTCGAAATAAAAGCAAAATTCAGAATTATCAGGCTTTCCCTCAGGAATACTATGTCCCCGCCACTAAAAAAGGAATTTGTGATGCCCGCCTATCCGGTCATTTGCGCGAAACGGCTGATGTCGGACTATTGTTAAAGGGTCGCGAGTTATTCGGTAGTGCCTGGTTTCAAAAAAACAGACCTTCTCGGATGAGGGGATAAAGGCCTGTCTTCCTTTAAAAATAGGGCAAAGAGGGAATATAAAATAAAAATATTTTGGACTTATTTCACTTTTTACTTGATTTCCGTTTTAAAATGTGTATAATACCCCCATGACCGTTGGGGGTATAGCTCAGCTGGGAGAGCGCTGCAATGGCATTGCAGAGGTCAGCGGTTCGATCCCGCTTACCTCCACCAAGATTCAACCACCTTTCGGGGTGGTTTTGTTTTATGTTTAAACATTTTTATTGCCTTCGGATAATCAAGTCTTGTTAATAATAACTTGCCATAACTAAAAAAATCGTGTATAATGACAATTGGATGGAGTGGTGTCCATCTAAAGGGTTAAGAGCCTTTGTAAGTTGCCAGTTTCACCCTGGCGTAAAACAACTTCCGGTCTAATCGACTGGAAGAGTGGTTGAATAAGCCGGTGTTCCGGTCAATAAATCGCACTATTCTTACAATAGCTCTTAAACTTCCAGTCACCTGAAACACCACAGGTGATTTTTTGTTAGGAGAAAAATATGAATTGGGATACGGTTTCAACGGTAATTATTACTCTTATATTATATCCATTTGTAGAAGGTCTTGTCGGCCTTGCCATCTTAATTTGTTTAGGAATTATCTATTTAATCTTTAGCGTGATAAAAAGGGGATTAAAATGAAATTTAAAAAATTTGTCTTCTTATTATTATTTTTAATTGCCGGATGCCGATATTTAATTGAAGCATCTGACTATAATAACGTTGTTACCGAGGAAGCGCAAAAGGCACGTCTTCAGAGGGGGGCCACACAATCTGCTTGGGCACACTTTTTAGATTCAAAGTTTACTTATGATGGGGATTTAAGCGTTAATGAACGTATTCTGAATTATTATCCCTCGGGCGCGGTAAAAATCAAACTGATATCTACATCAGGGGAAAATGATAAATTATTGGTGTTTTATGAAGACGGGCGCATAAAAGATGAGGCGGAACTGATTGAAGGCCTCAATTATATGTTTGCCAAATCATATAATTCATCTGGTCACCTCACAGCGTCTGGGTATCTCAGAAACGGTAAACCGGAAGGTACTTTCTTTCGCTACACGGAAAAAGGATTTTATGCAAAAATGGAATTCAAAAACGGGATGCTAAATGGTCAAGGTATTATCTATTATCCAAGCGGGGAACCTTTTATTGTTATACCCTATAAAGATAATATGAAAGAGGGGCGAGGCGTTCTTTATGATAAAAAAGGCCGACTTATGGGGGAAGAAGATTACCATTTAGATAGACGTTCTGGTATCATAAGACTTTACTATCCATCAGGTAAACTATTTATTGAAGGACAAGTTAGAGATGATATTCCTTTTGGAAAAATCAAAATATACGATGCAAACGGAGGAATGAAATATATTAGTGTAGAGGAATTGAAAGAAAAACACAAATTGAATAGTAAATTTGATAATTTATTCAAACGGTCTCCGCTAGAAGGATTTTCATTTTAACACAAAAAAACACCCCCACCGGGTGTTTTTTATTTTATTTACTTTTGTTTTTATGCCTATCGGTTACGGTTTTTGTCTGCAATCGACGGAAATACCATAAAAACCGAAATAGGCCCGAAAGCAGGGATGATTAATATCAAATACTTATACAATTTTCAAAAATCGGGGGCTGGTCACACCATCAATTCATTACTCTTTTTATACCTGTCCAAAAAGTGAGCGCGCATTTTTTTCTTGATAGTAAGATATAAAACCGATATACTTACGCCAACAAGGAAAATCTAATGCAATATTTTTATCAGAACAACCATTCGCGTGATTTAATCGTATTTTTCTCTGGTTGGGGATGCGATCATCATCAATTCACGAATTTACACGACGATAAAGATGTTTTAATACTATATGATTATCAAAATTTAACGTTGGATTTTGATTTTTCCCGGTACAAGAACATTTATATTATTGCGTATTCTGCCGGTGTTTTTGTGGCTTCTGTCATGGCTGATAAGATTCCGAGCATCCGACAAAAAATCGCTGTCTGTGGAAATCCGTATTTGTTTGATAAAACGTTAGGTATATCCCCCAAAACCATTCAAGTTTTTAAAGGTATAACATTGGATAATTATTTGGATTTTCGTAAAAAATATATGGTTTTTAATGATGAAGAATTTGAAAAATATAATCGGTTGCAATCTTTACGCACTCTGGAAAGTTGCGCAGGCGAATTGGATGTATTGTTGAAAGCATATAAAAAATATAAATCTTATATCAATCCGACTTTTGATAAAGCCATTATGGCAGAAAATGATTTGATATTTAATCTGCAAGCGCAAAAGGGATTTTATAAACAAAGGCTGTCCATTATTCCGAATGCAAGGCACCATATATTCTTCCATTTTAATCGCTTTGAAGATATAATAAATTATTTTTAACGTAAAGGAGGCTTTATAATATGACAAAAAGGAATCCATTTTTAATAATTTTAATCAATTTATTGTTTGCTTCAAGTATCGTTTTTGCTGGGAATGTTCGGGTTATTCCCTATCCGGATGGAATGGATATAAAATCAGAAGGCGCCTCTTCTGCACCAAAAGAAATCAATCATAAAGCATCCCCTTATTTTAATATGCCGGATGTTTTTGAACTGACTTCCAATGATAATTTGACCATTTTAACGCATTATCCGACCTATCAACAAACAACGGAGTATTCTTGCGGGCCTGCCACCGTTTTAACCCTGTTGTGGTATTATGGCAAAAAGGATTTCACGGAAAAAGACTTAATTGAAAAAATGAATGCAACTTTTGAGCATGGCACAGCTCTGCAAAGTATCGCCGATTTCTTTCGTGATATCGGTTGGAAAGTGAAAACAAGCCTTGATACAAAACCTTTTGATACCTATGAAAAGTTTGCCCTGTTTGTGCAGCAAGAATTAAAGGCCGGTCATCCTGTTATGGTTGAAAATGTTGCGTGGGGCGGACATTGGCGTGTTATTATCGGATATGATACAACGGGAACACAAACAACCGCTGATGATGTTCTGATTTTTGCCGATACTTACGATACAGCAGACCATAACCAAGACGGATATTCAATTGAAAACGGGGAAAACTTTTTCTGGACTTGGTTTGACCACAATATACTTCCCGAAAATGAAAGGAACCAACCGTTTATTGTGGCATATCCGACAAAAACCGATGAATCATGAAACGTATAATTTAAAATAGAAAGGAAACAACATGAAAAAACTTTTAGCAATAATTTTAATGGGAGGATTTATGATGGCAACCACAGCAGAAGCCAAAACATTGGTCGCGTATTTCAGTGCAACCGGCACAACAGCACAAGTAGCCGAAAAATTAGCAAAAGCAACCGGTGCTGATTTGTTTGAAATCAAACCCGAACAACCTTATACAGAGGCTGATTTGAATTGGCATGATAGCCAAAGTCGCAGTTCTGTGGAAATGAATGACACTTCTTCACGTCCTGCAATTGCTAATAAGGTGGAGAATATGGCTCAATATGATACGGTCTTTATCGGGTCCCCGATTTGGTGGGGCAGAGAACCGTCTATCATAGATACCTTTATGGAAAGTTATGACTTTTCGGGCAAAAAAGTTATTCCTTTTGTCACATCCGGCAGTAGCGGTATCGGTGATACGGCCAAGAACCTGAAAGCACTTGCCCCAAATGCCACAGTGGATACCGGCAAAAGATTTTCCTCATCTGTTTCCGAAGAAGTTTTGGCCGATTGGGCAAAACAGTTTTAAGGGAAGCTCTTGTGACCATTGAAGAAAACATTTTTAAACGTGCGGAAATAGGCAAAAATGCGTTGGCTGGGTATGGGTTCCGGCGCGGGGGCAGGAATGATAAAAGGACCCAATCGGGTCAGAGTATGGTGGAAATGCTGGGGACTCTAGCAATTGTGGGGGCCATCAGGGGGTGGGAATAACCAAGTATGATCACATCATCATAAAATAAAAAAAATTATTGTAAAATTTTATTTTATTGAGTATAATCATCTAAACACACATTGGAATAAAGGAGATAATATGATAAAACGGGAAACTTTATTATTTGAAACCGGTCGGTCTATGGTGGAAATATTAGGCGTTTTAGCGATTATCGGTGTTTTGACTTTGGGTGGTATTTGGGGATATCGGAATGCGATAGACAAATCAAATGCCAATACCATTATTGACGGCGTCAATAAACGAGCTTTGGTTGCCAGTCATCAACTCTCCGGTTTGGAAATGGCGGAGCCCGATATGAAAGAGTTTCATCCGGATACCGAAGTCGATTCAATATCTGGATGGGAGGCTGATACCTTTATTTTATCGGATAGCCCCGACCATTTTGCCGTAGAAGTTTACAATGTGGCGAAAGGTGTCTGCAACCACATTATCCAAATGCACTGGAAAGAACCGGTATCTATCCTGGTGAATGATGAAATTGATGTAGATACCTGCCCGGATGAAGAAGCGACAATGACTTTTGTTTTTGATAAAGTTTTGGGTAGTTCCCCTTATAACAAATGTGAAGTTGATGCCGATTGTCAGCAGGCTTTTGGACAGGATTATTTGTGTAATCAGGGGACAATGACATGTTATCGCAGAAATGATCGAGCCGGTATTAAGGATAAAGACGGTAAAGAATATGATTGTGATTCGAATATTGGGGTCAAAACAATTAACAAAGACGCCTGTTTAAAAAATTGTCCGAACAGAACGTATGCTTACGGGTATTGTATGCCATCTTGCCGTGAGGGAGAGTTTTGGTTGAGGGACCAACAAAGCCGTGCAGATCAGCCCCCGATCAAATGTGTCAGCTGCGACGCCCGCACTGGTTGGGATACGGGTAGTATTCGGGCGGAAATGTGCGAAATGTGTCCCAATCGCTATTACTTCGTGCCGGCCTTTGATGGACAACATCGTTGTTCTTTGAAAGATTGCGGTGAGGGATATTATACATGCTATAACGGGTGTTGTTCCTGTCATGATTTAGACGCCCAAAATATCAAAACATGGTATAATCCGGATGGTGGCAGTTATGCCTGGAATGCCAAGGCAGCCTGTGCGGCCTGTAATGATGAGCAATATGGCGGTCGGGAAGTCGTGGGTGGCTGGTGTCGGTTAAAAACGTGTCCGCCGGGCACGTTCCGCAACGGCCATAGTTGTATCAGTTGCACGCACGGGAGTTCTTTCCGAATCGGATGGACGGGATCTTGGAACACAAGTGCCCAAGCCAAAAATACGATCAATGATTGCCTGAGTTGTCGGGATGCCAACGGAAACCGGCAACGGGTGGTTGAAGGCGAATACTGTATCCGCGGAACCAAATGCGGAAACGGGTCGGATGCCAGTGAAACGGGTATTTGTTCTGATTGTGAAGACGGCGAATTTTCTGCCGGCGGGAAATGTGTTTCCTGTGATGATGATAACTGGTATCTTGTCACGGCGGAAGAGTGCAATAAGTGCAAAGGTAAGCGGGAAATGCATGGTATTGATGATGCCACGCATTACAGAACTGCCTGTGTGCGTAAACGGGGAAGCGATGAATTTTATTCCAATTTAGGTACCAAATCCTGTGATATTGATAAAATTGCCTGGGTTTATAGCAATAATGCCGATTGCCGGGTTTGCGGCGATAAACGGGTCATTGTGGGGGAGGCTTATTGTACATTGCCTTGCCCAAGCGGTGAATTTATGCGAAATGATGGTGTCTGCATCCCCTGCGGCGCCTCTACCTCATATGCAATGGGTAGCATTAATGGGGTCAGTATTGGTTGTTCGGCCGCGTGCCCGGGACAAAGATTCCGTAATAATAACAACAGCGGTATGTGTGCCAAGTGCGAAGCGGGCTCATACAGTGTCGGAACCAATGCAACGGCCTGTCGCATTTGCCCCACGGATTTATCTGACTTGGAAAAAGGTGCCTGTATTGCCTGTAACGGTACGTGGACCGGTAGCCGGTGTGAAGGCACATGCGGACCGGGAAATTACTATACAGATGATAATGTCTGCACGGCTTGTCCAGCTGATCTGTCCATCTTTACCGGACGCGCCAATGAATTTCACTGCACAACCTGTGGCGGGACATGGGATACCGTTAACTTTAAATGTATTCAGTGCCCGGAACTGAATGCCGAAAACCTGAGCAAACTGGATAACGGAGCCTGTAAGGCTTGTGGCGGTGGTTGGGATGTATCGGCACAAGAATGTCTCTATTGCCCTGTTAATACGGCCTCATTAACAACACCTGGGGCTTGTTATGCTTGCGGTAAAAATTGGACGAATCACGGGAATGGAACGGGAACCTGTTCGGATTAATCCGAACGGGTATCTGTCCGCACGGGAAACACGTGGTTGAGGTTGATAACAACCAATTTAATTGTTATCAGGATAGTGGATGCGATTTAATTTTTCTTGATTTTAAAATGTGTCTGTGCTATATGGGGGACACATCGTATTAACAATAACAGAAAGGAAAAAAGATGTTAGTTTCTTTACGTCAATTATTAGACCATGCCGCTGAATATGGTTACGGTATTCCGGCATTTAATGTCAACAATATGGAACAGGTATTGGCTATCTTGGCCGCAGCCAAAAAGGTCCATGCTCCCGTGATTATTCAGGCCAGTAAAGGTGCCCGCGGCTATGCCAATGATGCGGTGTTAAAACATTTAATGTTGGCCGGTGTTGAAATGTATCCGGAACTGCCGATTTGTGTCCATCAAGACCACGGCCCGACTCCGAATGTTTGCTATTCGGCCATGACGAACGGTTTTACATCTGTGATGATGGATGGTTCTTTGACCCCGGACGGTAAGCCGGCAACCCATGAATATAACGCCCAGGTCACACGGGATGTGACAAAAGTTGCTCATGCCGTCGGCGTTTCCGTAGAAGGCGAATTAGGCTGTATTGGTTCCTTGGAAACCGGTAAAGGTGATAAAGAAGACGGACATGGTTTTGAAGGGGCTATTGATAAATCCAAACTGTTGACAGATCCGGATGATGCCGTCCGTTTTGTGGAAGAAACGCATGTGGATGCTTTGGCGGTCGCTATCGGGACAAGCCATGGGGCCTATAAATTTACGCGTAAACCGGATGGAGAAATTCTGTCCATTGATACCGTTAAGAAAATTCACGCCAAATTGCCCTACACGCATTTGGTTATGCATGGTTCTTCTTCCGTCCCGCAAGATTTACAAGATATTATCAATGCTTACGGCGGAAAAATGCCGCAAACATACGGTGTTCCTGTTGAAGAAATTCAGGAAGCCATCAAATACGGTGTCCGTAAAGTCAATGTGGATACGGATTTGCGGATGGCGATGACAGGGGCGATTCGAAAAGTCTATGTGACAAAACCGGAGGAATTTGATCCGCGTAAATATTTAAAACCGGCTATGGATGCTATGCAGGCTGTCTGTGAAGCCCGCTATGAACAATTCGGAGCTGCCGGACATGCTGATCAGATTAAGCCGATTGCTTTGGCAGATATGGCCAAACGCTATGCGGCTGGGGAATTGGATCCCAAGATTATTCGGTAATCGAATGAATTATATCGGGGGAAGCGGTTGCTTCCCCTGTTTACTTTTTCCCGATTTAACTATTGATTTTTATTTTATTTTGGTCTATACCTGAAATTGTCACAAAAATAAACTAGTAAGGAGATATATAATGATTATCGCTTATTTAGATCATTCATTAAAAAATATAACGATTGATGAACAAAAGAAAAAAATTTCCGACTATATAAAAGTCAAACAATTAAAAATTGATCGTTTTTACGAACAATCAATAGAGGAGGTTCTTGCTGCCGCGCAAAATGAAAAAATATCCCTGATAACTGCGAATTTGCTGGCCTTGGGCGAGGATGTTGCCGAGGTTCAGGAAACATTGAAACGCCTGATAGCTGCTGGTGTTGATGTTCAAACCGCCAGCGAAAACCTGAAAATTCGGGAAGAAACCGGTCCCGGTGCTTTTTGGGCCGGAGTAGAATTGGGGGTACGGTTGCGCAATGACATTATTTCCATCGTGACCAGAAAAACTTTGGCACAATTGGTAAAACAAGGGGTGCGCCTGGGTCGCCGTCCGGGGACAAAAAATAAAACGGTATTTTTGACAAATCGGGAAGCGGAAATTCGCCGAAAATTCAAAAGATATATGTCGCTGAAAAAAACGGCTGAGGCTTTGGGGGTTTGTTGTGATACCTTGCGGGAATATATGAAAAAACATCCTGAGGTTGTTCCCAAAGAATACAGGGTATTGCTGGATAAACGCCGCGCTCGTTATTTTTTAAGTCAAAAAAAAGATTAACAATTATTCAGACATCCGAATAATGCCACAGGCAATTCGGTCGCCCCCGCCGTTTAACGGTATGGGGGCGTTTTGATAATCATCTTTGCCGGCATAAATGACAAAAGATCTGTTTCCTAAATCCCGAGCCGTCAGGCCTTCTATGTAAAAACGGGCTTGGGCAAAGCCGTTTTTATCAGCCATCAGGATGGGTAAGCCCCCTGTATATTCCCCCGTATTCGGTCCGGTATAGCGATAGATTTTTTGAGAATCATAATGATTTCCGGCTTGTCCGGCCTGTTGAATAGTACCGTCCGGTTTGATAAGAACCTGACAGGAAGGGTTTTCATGAATATGGAAATCGTGTGGCCCCGGCGGTAAATTTTCAACGGATACCCGGCATAAAAGTCCCTGATCCGTATCCGTTAACAAAACGATTCCGATTTGTTCACCGGGGCCGGTATCTGTGGCCCGGTATAAAGCTATTTGATTGTCGGGAAAGCAACAACCGAAAAGAGTGAGAAATAATCCTCCGAAAATAGTAATATAGCGCATTTAATCCCTCTCTCATCTATATAGATTATTCTGTTCGAACGGCAAGATCTCAGTCAGAATAAATATCTCATCCGTATAGAATTTTGTCAGATTAAAAAACAGACAGTTCAGACAATTTTTATCCGAATTTTTAATAAAATGGAAAAATAACTTGACCTTTTGTATAAAAAAAATTAACCTGTCGGGCGGAGGTATTGCATGCGCTGTTTATTATATTCATTATTGGGATTTTGTCTGATTTCAACCGCTGTTGCGGCTGGGGATATTTATTTGCCCGAGCCGAATAAAATCGGAAAAACAACGTTGATGCAGGCTTTGGAAGATCGTCATTCCGACCGAGAGTTTGTTGATCGGGAGGTTGATGAACGGACGCTGTCCACGATTCTATGGGCAGCCTTTGGGGTTAATCGGGAAGACGGTAAGCGGACTATCCCGACAGCCAAAGATACAAAAGATCTGAATATTTATGTCTTTACCAAAAAAGGGATTTGGCTCTATGATGCGGACAATAATTTATTAAAGCAGCAATCTGATCAAAATCAAATGGCTCTGTTTCAATTACAGGACTATATGGCAACGGTTCCGTTGGTTTTGGTCTATACGGGCAGTACCGAGGATTACGCCGCTATGCATGCCGGCTCGGCCTATCAAAATGTTGGACTTTACACAGCCGCTACCGGTATGGCGAATATTGTCCGCGGCTATTATGATCGGGAAAAATTGTCGGATGTTTTACACTTACCCGAAGGACAGCGCGTTATAGTCACTCAGGCTGTCGGATGGAAAAACAAATGAAAAAAACGGTTATAAATATGCCTTTTGTTTTTGTGCTCATTCTGAGTATTTTAGCGATTATTTCTTGTATAAACGCTTATGATGTTCAGGTTTGGTGGACCGAATTTACTTGTGCGGCCGGATTGGTCGCAGGATTGGGGCTGACCTATCGAAAATTTAAATTTTCAAATATGTCTTATTTTTTGCTGTTTTGCTGGTGTGTTTTACAATTAATCGGGGCGCATTATACCTTTGAAAGGGTGCCCTTTGATTTTGTGACCAATTTATTCGGTTTTGAACGCAATCACTATGACCGATTGGCACACTTTACCGTCGGATTGGCGGCTTTCCCGATAGCAGAATTGGTTTATCGCAAAAAATGGGTCGCCGGTAAAGGAGTGGCTGTTTGTTTCGGTATTTTGTCCATTATGGCCTTGGCGAATGCCTGGGAATTGGTGGAGTGGATTTATGCTGAAATTGACGGTGGATCGGCCGGATTGGCTTTCCTCGGGTCACAAGGGGATATTTGGGATGCTCAAAAAGATATGCTGATGGATACATTGGGGGCTATATTATCCGGTATTCTGTTTTATTTTTCTTTTCGATTGAAAAAGAAATAACTTACGGTATCCGGGGGCATTCACCAGGGCCGAAGAAATCATGTGTCATTCGGATACGGCCATCACCGAAGAAAGTTGTGCATTGTTTCTGAACTGGAACATCCGACCGACAATTTTGGCCATCCCATACAGTCTGATTCGGACAAACGCATAAATGGATAACCGCCTTTTTATAACGCAAATTATCAGGGGCTAAGGCATCTGACAAATCGGCTCCGCGCAATTGTGCTTGTTCCCATGTGCCGCCTTGTGCCCGACAAGATTTAATAATTTCAATATCGCGACAAGTTTCTCCATCCCAGTATTGTTCCGGTCCGCATTTAAGCATTAAACCGCCTTGCCCGCATCGAACGGCGTGTGATTGACCGTTTTTGTCCAGATAAAATTCCAAACACATGGACCATCCCGTCATCGGAAGCAGTAATAATAAAAATAAGAATTGTTTCATCATTTTTTTTTCCATAAAAAATCATAAAGTTTTGACTATAATTTTCGTCGGACGAATATAAATCATTCGATTGTCCGGATGATATAAAGGATAGGCATTTCTTTGTCGGGGATTTGGAACCGGCAGAAAACAAATATCCGCCGACGAACAGGTCGTATCCGAAAACGCGATCTGTTTGCCTTTAATAACAATAGAGTCAGGCAAAAATGGCCGAGGCAATTCGGGCAGGTATTCTTCTCCATTTTTTAACAGCCAGATTCTGGCCGTATAATCATTCGGGGATATTTTTAAAAAAGACAAATGTCCGTCGGTTTGACGAATCGCAATTGTTGATCCCTTATCTCCGATCATTAAATCGGGCTTTGGCTCAATGACGGCCACAATGATCCCCGTTAAAATTATTGGGATACCCATCCATCGTAAATGTGTTTTCAGCAAACATAATACCATTATGCCGCCAATCATGCATAAGAGTGCTCCTGTGGAAAAAGACGGCACAATGGTTATAGCCTTTGGCCAGTGATCAATCATTTCACAAACGGAAATGACATATTCCAGACCCAAGGCGGCCCCTTTGATAAAAATCGCATCACAACCGAACGGCATCAGGACAAGCCCGATAAACAGCATCGGCATAATCCAGAACGACATTAAAGTGCCGGTCAACACATTTCCGATACAACTGTATAGAGCATATTGATTAAAGTGGTAAATCGTTAAAGGTGTTGTTGCTAATGTTATTAAAGCATCAACTAATATAAATCCCAAAATACCCTTCATAAAGCGTCCTGGAAAACCAATCGGTTTATTGGGCCAAATAAAGTGTCTGAGCGGTTGATACAATGTTGTCAACACCAGGACGGCCATAAATGATAATTGAAAACCGATATTTAAAATCAACGGCGGATTGACAATCAAAATCAAAAAGGCTGCGATACTGAGTGATCGAACGGAAATGGCATTCCGGTCAAACATTAAAGCAATCAATACAATCGTCAGCATAACCCAAGAACGAACGGCCGGAATTTGCAATCCCGAAATAAAAATATAGGCTGTCGAACAAATAAGAGCCACAATGGCAGCAATTTTTTTTGTTGAAGTGCGCTCAACTATGACCGGGAAAAATGATAAAACAGAACGAATAAGCAAGAAAACAAAAGCCGCCAATAAACTTAAATGAAAGCCGGATACAGATAACATATGCGTAATGCCGGCCTTTCGGAATAAATGATAGAGTCTTGGCGAAACGACGCTCTGATCCCCGATGGTTAAAGGGATAGCTATTTGGGCTGTTTCATCCGGAATCAGAGCCCGCAATCGTTCGGCAATTGATGAACGCACAGATGCTGATTTTTGTTTCTCCGACGGATGGGTATGCACGGATAGGACCTCCCGTATCTGACCGACGGCACCGATTCCCTCTAAAAACAACCGGTGTCGCTCATCATAAGAATACGGATAAACAGATGGCATCGGTGGCCTTAAAAATCCCCGAACCGTTATGGTATCTCCTACGGATAAAACAGGTTCTGATTTCGGATACGTCAATTTTATTTTTTCGGGGGTGATTTCACCAATCCGATTAAGGAAATGAACGTCCGATACGATTATTTTTTGTGGCTCGGTGGTTAGCGACTTTTCTGTGATTTTTCCCTTAAAGTCCAAATCATACAGTGGATATGCCAAAGTCGGCGTATGAATGGCCTTTAAATATCCGGTTGTCAGGGTATATCCCCCCAACAGAAAAATCAACAACCAGGCTGTTGGTTTAAAACAATGAAAACGTTTGATAATAATTGATATGATGGCGGCTGATAAACCCGTTCCGATGATAAGCCAATGGAGCGATACCCCGGAAAGAGCCGTCAAAATCCCCATCATCAACACCGGAACAAACAAATTTGAAAGGTGCTTGTATTCGGATAAAAATAACGACTTCATCGGGGAAAAAATAAACATTATAATTGCAGACTCGGTGGCATATCCGTTTGAATTTTATCAACGGTTTTTTGAATCATGGCATTTATCATTTTTTGCCACGCATCTTCCTTTTCCGCTAAGGAACTGCGCCGGGGAAGGGCTTGTTTTTCCCATCCGATGATTTGCTGTGTTTCTACCGGATATCCCGATCGGTTGTATCGGACAATTACCTCATATTCCAGCAAGTATTCCACGTTGTCCAGAATATACCAATGTTCTGATTTTTGCGTTTTCTGCGTTAAGGATGCTGTTTGAACGGTTACGGAAAAACTATTTCCGGATTGATCCCGGGCCGCTTGAAACCGGTTCATCAGGGCTTCTTTTAAAGCCTTGGCCGGTGCAATCGGAATCCGTGTTTCCAGATGTGGTAAATCGGGATATCGGATTGTTTGATCAGAAACTTCAACCACATCGGCGGCCAGGTAAATCGGTTCTTCCTGACGATAATCAATAACCGTAAAAGGCTCTGTCAAAGGTGCTCGACAGGCGGCTAATCCCAAGCAACAGGCCAAACACAATTTTTTAATCACAGATCAACTCCCGAACCAATTTTTTATTATCTTCCCTAAAACGCGATAATGTCAGTAAAGCCCTGATTTGTGCCTGTTCATACAGGGGCAGGGTGCCAGTATCCAACAACAAATCTTCCGGTGATTTTAAAAACATTTTTAAAGGCCAATTCCCGGCCGGATTGGTATCCAAAAATTGATTGATACCGTCCGTATAGACCCATTCCGGCATCGGTAAATTTTTCGGTAATTGACCCGTTTGCTCATAAGTATCAACTTGTCCTTCAATAAAATCCAATACGGTTTTTGGGACAATAATCGGAGAATATCCGGCAATATGATTATAGAAAACTTTTGGTTTTTCAATCAAACGATTATTGTGAATAATGGCATTGTTGCTGACATTTTCTTTTTCCACACCGGTTAACAGGATTTGGCAATCATCCAGTAAAAAAGAATCTACCATTTTTTTTAAATGTGAATTGTTCGGATCGGCCGATACAATAATGTCATCTGGAAAAATCATGGCTCCATGCCGATTATGGGATACCCGATGCGCCAATCCTAAAACATGTGCCGTGCCAATCGGTTTGTCCTGAATGACGAATTTCAGATCAATATCATCAGGCAAAAACGTTTCAGCCAAAGCATCGGCAATAGCTATTCGTCCCTGAACCCGCAATTTATCTTCAATTGACTTATCGGTGGCCAGGGCCTCCCGAAATAAATCAACAGTTATTTGATTGGAACACACAATCGTTATGTGCCGTCCCCCTATGCGGATAATATCCTGTAAAACGAAGTCAATCAATCGTCCGTCCCCGAAAGGCAATAAACTTTTATGGGCAACGCTTTTAGAATGGGGATAGTTGCGAGTGCTTTTCCCGCCGCAGGGAATGATAAATTCAATATCATTGACGGATGCCATTTGAACCTCCTTTAATCATAATAGAACTGAATTGCCGAATCTTTGTTTTATCCCGACGAAAACTGTTATACGCTGGATTTGAATACGTATCATCACCGATTGATTCAATGGTTGAAACGCCGGATCGCTTTAACCGATGGATAACATAGGCATCAAAATCAAAGAAAATTTTGCCATTTTCTTCTGTAAAAAAATGATTTTCCGTAGTGGGAAACAGGGCTTTAATATCCGGTCCGATTTCAAAACTTTGAATTTGAATATGGGGACCGATTCCGGCTCGTATGGTTGATAAATTCGCTCCATGGCGCACCATTTGCAGAACAGTATTTTCAATAATGCCTTGGAAAGCGCCACGCCATCCGGCATGAATAGCGGCTATCATGCGGGTTGTCGGGTCCGCCAATAATACGGGTGCACAATCGGCCGTCTTAATCGTTAAATTTAATCCCGGAGTTTTTGTAATCAATGCGTCCACGGATAAATTATCCTGTTTGTCGGTTATAAAAACAGCATCAACAGAGTGAACCTGATTCATTAAAATAGGATTCATAACCGTTTTTGAATCATGGGCATCATAGAACCCGTGTGTGATAAAATCAAGCTCAGCCAAATCGGATGTTTGTTTCAGTCTTTTCCTTCCCGTAATAATTGTTTTTTTAATTTGCGCTCGGCCCGTTTTCTTTCAAATCGTAATGTCATATAGTATCCGCCGACGGAAAAAACGATCAACCACGGCAAACAGCCTAATGCCATGGATACACCCCAATCTTGTAACAATAACTTGAAAAACAAAACCCATTCATCAATAAAATCTAAATCACTCATAAATGTGTCACGAATAATACCGGCCAGGTTATCATAACCGCTGATGGAATCAAATTTAAAGCGTAAAATTTGCCCCGTCACATAAAAAATATAATAGGCCGGAATCATCGTGAAAACATTTGTGACCCACGTCCAGGCAATCCCCAATGTCAGCGAGAAATTCCATTTGAATAATTTTTTTGCAGCTAACCAGGTCATAAAAACAGCCCACATTTGAATACCGACCAAAGGTGTCATCGCCCAAGCCAATCCGACGGCAACCCCACGGGCTTTATATTCCGGCGGATGCGGAGAACGCAGGAGTGGCACAATCAGTTTCAAACGAAGAAGACGCTTACATTTTTCCCACAGTGAACAGTTTTTTTTCATTGATTTAATTTCTCCGCTTTTTTCAGGACTGTTGCCGGCCGACTTCTTAAAATAATCAGTAATCCGAACAAAACCATTGGCACACATAGAATCTGTCCCATGGATAGATTTTGGATAATAAAGCCCAAATGTGCATCCGGTTCCCGAAAGAACTCTAATCCGAAGCGAAAAACGCCATAGAAGACAAAGAACAGACCGGTAATAAATCCGGTTCGCTTTTGATATTTCGGAACACACCACCACAATAAATTCAAAATCGTAAATAGAATGATACCTTCAAAGCAGGCTTCATACAATTGACTGGGATGCCGGGGTTCGGGGCCGCCTCCTGGGAACACCATCACCCATGGGACAGTATGGCTGATTCTGCCATATAACTCACCATTAATAAAATTGGCGAGCCGTCCCAAAAACAGACCGACCGGGGCAACACAGGCGATAATATCTCCCATAGCGAACAGGGGGACGCGTTTACGATATGAGAATAAAACTAAGGCAAAAATGACTCCCAGCAATCCGCCATGAAAGGACATCCCTCCCTCCCACAAAGCAAAAATTTGTAAAGGATATTCCAAAAAATAGCGCAGGTTATAGAACAGGACGTATCCCAATCGTCCGCCAATGATAATGCCAAAAGTTGCCCAAATCAGGAAATCGTCAATTTTTAAAACGGTGAATTGACTGTGTGATTTGACGGACATTTTGCGTGCCAAAAACCAGGAAATAATTAAACCGAAAATATATGCCAGGGAATACCAACGAATATCAATAATTCCCAAATGAACGGCCACCGGATCAATATCGGGGAACGGAATACCGGAATACATAATTCTCCTTTCAAAATCTCTTTGGCACAAGGCTACGGGATTTTGATGAAAAAGTCAATCCCCCAAAGGTGGAATTATTGAATCAATTTGATGGTGTTGACATCAACTTCGGTGGAATGCCAATCCTTATCAATTTCCCCGTGGATGCGAACAATGTTTGACGGGCCGACATCCACGCCATTCCAATCTTTATCGTCAATTTCAACGGTTATTTTACCGGTTGAATCTGTAAAAAGATACTTGTCTTTGCGGATATGTTGTTGAATATGTCCTTGCAGGACAACGGGTGAATCATCCCGCATTTTTAAGGCTTCCGAAACGGTAGAGACTGTGTTTTCCTGATTATTGATAAATGCCGCTAAAGAGCTTCCTGTAAAAATGATGATGCCAAGGCCGGCTAATCTCTGTTCTATGGTCATAATATCCTCCTAATATAAAAACACCTTCCATAAAGGAACGAAAGGTGCTTTTGTCAATAGGAAATAAAACGAACGGCTGTTATTTTAAAAAGAAGTCTTTTAAATAGGCCGGTAAATCAGCAACGGCAATTCGTTCTTGTGCCATTGTGTCCCGATTGCGAATCGTAACGGTTTCCGGTTGTTTTTCAATGCTTTCAAAATCAACCGTGACACACAAAGGCGTTCCGATTTCATCATGCCGACGATAGGCCTTTCCGATGTTACCGGAATCTTCCAGCATGACTCGACCAATTCCTGTTTTCAACAAGTCGGTTTTGATTTGATGGGCCAATTTCATAATATCCGGATTATTGCGTTTCAACGGGATAACCGCCACTTTGACCGGGGCCAAATGTTTCTTTAACCTTAAAACGGTTCGTGTTTCCCCATTGGGTAGTTGTTCTTCGGTATAAGCTTCCGTCAGGACCGCCAATACCCCCCGATCCACACCGGCCGACGGTTCAATCACAAAAGGCACATACCACTTCTTTTCCGCATCATCAAACAAGGCTAATTTTGCAGATGAATCAATGTTTTTATTGACCTTGGCTGATAAGTTCAATTCATCCTGATAGCGGGTATGGTTACCCAAATCAAAATCCTGACGATCGGCAATGCCTTCCAGTTCCTCGGTTCCATGGGGAAATTGATATTCCAAATCATAGGTGGCCTTGGAATAGTGTGCCAAATCCTCTTTCGGCACCGTCAGGATGTGCATCTTGGATAAGTCAAGCCCTTGTTCTTCCCACCATTTCAGGCGGCTTTCTTTCCATGTTTCCAGCCATTCCATATCTGTGCCGGGCTTTACAAAAAATTCCAATTCCATCTGTTCAAATTCACGAACCCGGAAAATAAAATTACGGGGCGTGATTTCGTTTCGGAAAGATTTACCGATTTGTGCGATGCCGAACGGAGCCTTACGGGACGTGGCATCAACCACATTTTTGAATTGTGTGAAAATAGCCTGTGCTGTTTCCGGGCGCAGGTAGGCAAAGTTTCCGGAATCTTCCACCGGTCCGACGGCTGTCTTAAACATCAGGTTAAACATTCGTGGTTCTGTCAGGTCCGTTGACAAGCAATTTTGACACTTGCAGTCCTTAACATGGTCTGCCCGGAAACGATTTTTACATTTTTTACAATCCTGTAACGGATCGGTAAAAGTATCCTCATGTCCCGAATAATGTAATACTTTTTGGTGTGTCAAAATACTGGCATCTAAGCCTTCCACGTCGTCCCGTTCATACACCATCGCCCGCCACCAGGCTGCTTTCAGGTTGTTTTTCAGTTCCACACCTAACGGGCCGTAATCATAGACACCCTGTAATCCACCGTAGATATCGGCACTTTGAAAAATAAATCCCCGCCGCTTGCATAGGGAAACCAGTTGTTCCATTGATGTGGCTGACATATCTTAACTCCTTTTTAAAATTTTTCGGTATGTTAGCCGATTTGCCCCGAAAAGTCAAGGGGACAACAGAAAAAAATGTTTTGATTGTGTGAGAAACGAAATCAATAAAAAAGGGGGGTTATCCCCCAAATTTCAGTTTGAAGCTGTATTTTTATAATATGATGAAAAATAATAAAAAAATTATGTTGTATCTGGTGCCTTATATGAAAAAAAATTAAAATTTTTCTTGATTTTTTTATTAAAATCATGTATAATGCGCCCCATTGTTTTTGAAAGGAATCCCATGAAAAAAACACTATTTTTATTGGTTTTATCGTTATTTTCCCTATCGGCCCGGGCCGAATTTGATCCGTTATCTGTTTACAGTTTGGAACCGCCAGAAAATTGTATTGAAGCTGATTTAAACGGTCCCTTATCTTTATCTGATCTGGTGCAAATCGGTATTTGTACCAATCCGGCTCTAAACCGGGACTATATGTCTGTTCGTTCAACCGAAGCCGGCCTGGGTCAGGCTCGTTCACAATACCTGCCAACCATTACGGCCGAAGGAGAAGCCGGCATCCAAAACACAAAAATTGAAGGACAAAGCCATAAACAGGACGAACCATATAGTGCTAATTTGGCGATTTCCTGGTTGTTGTTTGATTTCGGTGGGCGGTCGGCCCGTGTCAATACGACAAAGGCTTACTTGGAAAGTGAATCATGGACATACAATGCCAATTTACAGCAAACGGTATTATCCATTCATCAGGCTTACTTGAATTTATTGGGAAATAAAGAATTATTAAAAAGCACGGAGGTCAGTGAAAAATCGTTTAAAAAGGCCTTTGATGAAGCCAAACGGAAATATGATTTGGGTATGGTTTCTTTAAGTGATAAATTACAGGCTCAAACAAGTTATGAACAAGCCAGTTTGGCCGTTATTTCTGCCCGTAATGCCGTAAAGCAAAGTCAAGGTGACTTGGCTGCTTTGCTTAATTTATCGCCGGATGTAGAGTTGCAACTGCAAGACCAGTTTTCCGAAAAAGATTTAACCGATTTGGCCATCACGGATAATGTGTCTGAATTAATGTTATTAGCCCTGGAACAACGGCCGGAGATTAAAGCCGCCGAGGGAGGAGTCCGCGGGGCGAAGGAAAATGTATGGGCTGCCAAAACAGAAATGATGCCGTCGGTTGCCGCAGTCGGAAATGTTTCATTCAATGACGGATGGAAAAACGATACTCTGTACCATCGGGGCTCTGGTATCGGATTAAAGGCATCTATGCCATTATTTACTGGTTTTTCAAATACCTACAAAGTGGCTGAGGCCAAATATCAATATGAACAGGCCCGTTATTCGGTTGAGGATATTCAAATTAATGTCCGCAACCAAGTTTGGAAAGCCTATCAGGATTATTTAACCGCCAAAGAAGCTTATCAGAAAAGCCTTCAAATTTTAAAGTCTGCCGAAGAAAATGAACGGGTGGCTTTCAAGTCCTATAAGGTCGGCAAAAAAGATATGCTTAATCTGTTGACGGCCAATGCCGGTTTGGCTTCGGCCATGCAGGGAAAGGTGCAGGCTTTTTATAACGTTTTAATCAGCAAAGCTGTCCTCTATCGGGCGGTCGGTCAGTTTTAAGGAAAGGAATAAAAAATGAAGTCCATGAAGTTAAAAACGAAAAGAATTATTATGCAATCCCTGATTGCTGCCGGTTTAGTGGGACTCGGCTTCTATTTGCATATGGCCTTGACACCTAATCGGGGTGGTATGGGATGGAGCGCCGGCGAAATATCTGTTTCCGTTCAGGGCTTGGAGCGTCTGGATTTGCGGGATAAAAAGAAATTTATTGCCTCAGTAGAAGCCATTAACAGTGTGGATATCGTTCCCCAGGTTTCCGGATATCTGGAAGAAGTTCGCTTTCAAGATGGGGCTTATGTGAATGAAGGTGATACTTTGTTCGTCATTGAGCAAAGCAAATTCAAAGCCAATGTTGATGCGGCCGAAGCCGATTTGGAAAAAGCCAAATCCGATTTGGTTCAGGTGTCCAGTGATTACCAGCGGCAGGCCCAATTATATAAAGAAAAAATTACGCCGAAAGCCGAATTGGAAGTTGCCGAAAACCGCTTGAATCAGGCTCAATCTTCTGTTAAACAGGCCGAGGCCAATTTGACATTGGCCCAGATCAACTTGGGATATACGGAAATTAAGGCCCCAATCAGCGGCTATATCGGCAAAGTTCTGGTTACCAAAGGAAACTACGTTAGTCCGTCTATATCCAGTTTGGCCCGTATTGTTCAAACAGACCCGATTCGAATCGCCTTTTCCGTATCTGATAAAGAACGGTTGACCTTTTTAAAGAATGTGCATGGTGATCAGACCGATACGCATTTTGAAGTTGTTTACCCCAACGGGGAAACCATAGAGGTCCGGGCCGAAAATTTCTTTGCGGATAATGAAATTAACCCGGATACAGCTACTCTGCCGGTTTATTTGGATTATAAAAATCCGAACAACACATTAATTCCGGGCAATTATGTTGATATTTTAGTCAGTGTCGGTGCTCGCGAGCCGTCTTTGGTTGTGCCGCTAGTGGCCGTTGCCCAAGATATCAATGGGGCTTATGTGATGACCGTTGACGAAAATAACGTAGTTCAGCAAAAATATATTGAATTGGGACGAGTGTCCGGCAATATGCAGGAAGTGAAATCTGGCTTGACTGATATGGATAAAGTTATTGTTCAGGGATTACAAAAAGTAAAACCAAGTATGGCAGTCAAACCAATTTTAGTGAAATAGGAGTCTGTCACTATGTTTTCAAATTTCTTTATTCGTCGTCCGCGCTTTGCCATTGTTTTGTCTATTGTAATTACGTTGGCTGGTGTTATTTCTCTGTTTAAGTTGCCGGTTGCCCTGTATCCGGAGGTCACCCCACCGGAAATTTCCGTATCGGCTATTTATCCCGGTGCCAGTGCCGAAGTAGTTTCCAAAACAATCGGCATCCCATTGGAAGATCAAATCAATGGCGTTGAAAATATGATTTATATGAATTCGTCATCCAATGACGGTTCTTATTCGCTGACGGTCACTTTTAAAACGGGAACGGATCCGGATATCGCGTTGGTAAAAGTGCAAAGTCGTGTGCAACAGGCTGCTTCAAAACTCCCCGAAGAAGTGACCCGTCAAGGCATTACCGTCAAACGTCAATCTTCTAATACATTGGCCTTTATTGCTTTCCGATCGCCGGACAACTCAATGAACGATATGGAAATCAGCGACTATGTTTACAACAATGTTGAACGAAAATTAAGTAAATTGGATGGCGTCGGAGCGGCAGAAGTTCACGGTTCCCGATTAAGTATGCGGGTTTGGTTGGATACAGATAAAATGGCAGCCCTGAAAATCCCTGTCGATATGGTGCGTAGCGCCATCCGCAGCCAAAATTATCAACCGTCCTTGGGAAAAATTGGTGCGATGCCGATGGAAACCGGTGTCCAAATGGTTTATTCCTTGCAAACACAAGGACGTATTAATGACGCCGAAACATTTAAAAATATCATTGTCCGAACGGCGGAGCAGGGCGGATTACTTCGGTTAAAGGATATTGCCCGGGTTGAGGTGGGACAGGAAAATTACAGTGTTTCCGGCCTGTTTGACGGGCAGCATTCAATTGCTATGTCCATTTCTTTAACATCCGGTGCGAATGCTTTGGATACAATGGAAAATGTGCGTAATGCTTTGGCCGAGTTGTCACAATTTTTTCCCGAGGGGATGAGTTATACCATCGGCTATGATGCCACGGATTATATTAACGCATCAGTTGAGGAAGTGGCCTGGACCCTGATTTTAACCTTTTTATTGGTTGTTCTGGTCTGTTATATTTTCTTACAGGATTGGCGATCGACTTTAATTCCGTCGGCAACCATTCCGGTATCATTGGCCGGAACGTTTGCAATTATTTTAGCCCTGGGATACAGCATTAATATGTTCACACTGTTCGGTCTGTTGCTGGCTATCGGGGTCGTGGTGGATGATGCCATTGTTGTCCTTGAACGGGTTATATACCTGATGCAAACACAGAAAATGAATGCCAAGGATGCCACCTATCAAACAATGCGTGAAGTCAGCGGGGCTTTAATTGCAACAACTCTGGTGCTATTGGCTATTTTTGTGCCGATCGGATTTATGGATGGTATTGTCGGTAAAATTTATCAACAATTTTCAGTCACAATTTCAACAGCCGTTTTGTTCTCAACATTGAATGCGTTGACATTGTCACCGGCCTTGACCTCTATTATCTTAAAGGATACTAAACCACGAAAGAAAGGATTGCTGGGTGCTTTTAACCGAGTGATTCAAAAATCGACTAAGGGTTATATGGGAATTGCCGGGATATTAGCGCGCCATATTTTCTTAATCGGTATGATTTTTGTTGTCTTTATCGGTATTTTATCGGGGTTATTTAAAATAACATCAACCTCATTTATTCCAGACGAAGATCAAGGGGTGGTCGTTATGAATATGCAATTGCCCGAAGGTGCCACAAAAGAACGAACCATTGCTTTATTGGATCGGATTCACGCAATCGCCAAAGAGGAACCGGCCATTAAAAGCATCCAAACCATTATTGGGTTCAGTTTTATCGGTGGTCGCGGTGAAAACGTGGCAATGGCATTCTTTGTTTTAAAACCTTGGAACGAACGAGGACCAGCAGATTATTCTACCCGCATTTTAGAGCGATTAAAAGCCAAATTAGACATGATACCCGAGGCCGATTTCCAATTGTTTGAAATGCCGCCTATTCCGGGGTTGGGTATGACTGGTGGGTTAGACATTCGTTTGCAATCAGTCAATGATATGGATTTCTTTAAGTTGGATGGGGTTACCCAATCATTCTTGGGTAAATTGAATCAAGCCCCTGAAATTGCCTACGCCTTTTCAACATTTACGGCCAAAACCCCAAATATCTTTGTGGATATTGATCGGAATAAGGCGGAGCAAATGCAGGTGCCGGTAGCCAATATCTTTTCAACTTTGGAAAATTATTTGGGATCCGGGTATATCAATGATGTAAACTTTGGAACCCAGGTTAACAAGGTTATGATTCAATCAGACGGTAAGTATCGGGCCGATCGGGATAATATCAATGATATCTATGTTCCCAATACAACCGGTAAGATGATACCGTTGCGCGGATTGGTTAATTTAACAGATATCTTAACCCCGCGGGTGATTGAGCGGTATAATCAGTATCCGGATGCTAAAATTACGGCTGTTCCGGCCCCTGGTATCAGCACTGGTGAGGCTATGGCCGCTGTGCGTCGAATTGCCAAGACACTTCCCAAGGGATACACGTTTGAATGGTCTACCATGAGTTATCAAGAAGACAATACACATGGTCAAATCGGATATCTAATCGCATTGGCGGTAATTTTTGCCTATCTGTTTTTGGTGGCGCAATACGAAAGTTTCATTATGCCGATATCGGTTTTACTGTCTTTGGTTGTTGCTATGACAGGGGCCATGGTGGGGCTTTTGATACACCATTTGCCGCTCAGTATTTATGCACAATTGGGACTGATTTTACTTATTGGATTAGCCAGTAAAAATGCGATTTTGATTGTTGAATTTGCCAAAGAAGAACGGGCTAAAGGTCGATCCGTTATTACGGCCGGACTGACAGG